>JAKOMY010000053.1 GCA_022702225.1 Microbacteriaceae bacterium
GCGAGAAGACGCCGTCCGAAGAAGATGCACGCGGCCGAGATCACGACCGACACCGCGGCCATGACGTAGGGCACTCCGGCGCCGTAGGCGTGCCACAGCAGCGCAGCGAGCGGCGGGGCGACCGCGCCACCCAGGAAGCGCACCGCGGAGTACGCCGACGACGCCACCGAGCGCGGCAGGTCGGTCGCTTCCATCACGGCTTCGGTCAGCGCGGTGTTGACGACACCGAGGACGAGACCGCCCACGATGATGCAGACGACCAGCGCCACGGCCGACGACACGATGAACGCCGCGACGAGGAGGTCGAGGGCGAGCAGAGGCAGCGCGATCAGCAGCACCGTCGTCAGGCGCAAGCGACGCAGCAGCAGGGGAGCGACCCACACACTCGTGATCGCAAGTCCCAGGCCCCAGCCGAAGAAGGTCAGGCCGATGCCCATCGCCCCGAAGCCGAGAGGGAAGGGCGAGAACGCCAGCAGCGTGAAGAATCCGATGTTGTAGAACAGCGCGGTCGCGGCGAGGATCGCCAGCGCCGGACGGCCCAGGGCTCGGAAGGGCGCGCTGAAGGGGAGGGGCTTTCGCTCGGGGGCGGGGCCCCGAAGCAGTGCGAGCACCGCGAGGAACGCGATTGCCATCAGCACCACGACCCCGAAGAACGGCCCGCGCCAGCTGACCTCGCCCAGGATGCCGCCGAGCAGCGGCCCCACGGCGATACCGAGACCCAGAGCGGCTTCGTAGAGGATGATCGCGGCCGAGCTCCCACCGGAGGCGGCGCCCACGATGGTTGCCAGCGCCGTCGAGATGAACAGGGCATTGCCCAGGCCCCAGCCGGCGCGGAAGCCGATGACGGCGTCGACGCTGCCGCTGATGGCGCAGAAGAAGGCGAAGACGACGATCAGGCCGAGACCGACCAGCAGCGTCGCCTTTGCTCCGATGCGGCTCGAGATCCAGCTCGTGACGAGCATCGCAAGGCCCGTGACCACGAGGTAGCTGGTGAACAGCAGCTCGGTCTCGACGGGGGATGCCTTCAGCGACTCGGCGATCGCGGGAAGGATCGGGTCCACCAGCCCGATGCCCATGAAGGCCACGACGCACGCGAAGGCGACGGCCCACACCTGCGCGGGCTGTTTCCAGACGCTGGGCGCTTTGCTGACTACTGCGGTACCGGCAGTCACCGGACCACCTCCTGTTCTTCTGCGTCACCCGCGAGGGCTCCGCGATCATCGGTCGTATCGGCGTCGTCTTCGTCGTCGGGGGGTTGATGGTGTGCTGTCCCGGTCGGCGTCATCCCCACGCGCAGTGAGAGGGCAGAGGCGGCGAGACTCACGGCATCCCACTCGCTCTGCGTGAGGTCGGCGACGTGGGGTGCGAGGGCGGTGCGGAACTGCTCGTACCAGCCGGCCAGCGCTGCGATCCCCTTCGCGGTCGCGGCGATGACGCTCACGCGGGAGTCATCGGGGTGGCGGCGTCGCTCCACGAGTCCGGCCGCGTCCATCTGGTGGACGAGCCGGGTCATGCCGGGTTGCGTCACACGGCTCAACGTGGCGAGGTCACCCACGCGCTGAGGGCCGTGATCGCGCAACAGGGTGAGCGTGCGCCACTGGGCGGCGGGAGCTTCGTTCTTCGTGTCCAGAGCGGCGATCCGGGTGAGCGCATGTACGGCGAGCAGGAGGGTCTGCAGGTCATCGTCACGGGTCACACGAAGAAGTATACCCCCGATATATACCTGGGGTATCTATCTCGAGGGTCAGCGAGACGAGATCCGTGACGACAGCTCGTGGGCGTGCGCGAGCAGGATCCTCCCCAGCTCCGCGAGGCGCTCGCCGCCGAATCGGAACTCCACGCCCGTCAGGCTCAGTGCCCATTGCGGATCTCCCGCCCGCGTGAAGACGGCCGCCCCGACACCCCAGCTGCCCTCGACGATCAGTCCCGGGTTCACCGCGTATCCGCGAGCCTGCGTATCGCCGATCCGGGCACGCAGTCGCGCGGGGGAGTGCGATGCTCCCCATCGTCGTGCGAGCTCCGGATGCCGCTCGAGATACGCGTCGACCTCGTGCGCAGGCAGGAACGCCAGGATCGCCAACCCCGCCGAGGCCACCCCGAGGGGGAACCGCACCCCCTCCGACAAGACGAACGAGCGGATCGGGAAACTTCCGTCTTCGCGCACCAGGCACACGGTCTCGTCTCCGCGCCGCACCGAGAGGAACGCGCTCTCCTCGGTGCGCACGGCGAGGGATCGCACGATGTCGCGAGCGGTCGCGGTGATGTCGAAACGGGATGCCGCGACACTGCCCATGAGGTAGAGCTCCGGTCCCGGCAGCCACCGACCCGTCGTCTCGTCGCGGTCGACGAGCCCCTCCACCCGGAGCGCGCTCAACAGTCGGTGCGTGGTCGGTCGGGTCAGGTCGGCGTCGCGCGCGAGATCGCCCACCCACGCGCCGCCGTCGCCGGAAGCCGTCACGAGTCGGAGGAGCCGGGCAGCCCGAGAGATCGCCTGGGCGCCGGGTACGGAACCGGGTGCGGTGTCCACGATGTGGACGCTACGCCCCGCGGTATCCACATGACAAGCGCGGGGTCGCGGACGCCGCGGGCGGGGCGGCACGGTGGAGTTGCACCACGACAGAGGAGTTCGCGTGATCGACAAGACCTTCGCCACCGCCGCCGAAGCGGTCGCCGACATCGCCGACGGCGCGTCGCTCGCCGTCGGCGGCTTCGGCCTTTCCGGCAACCCCATCGCCCTCATCGAGGCGGTGCTCGCCCGGGGGACCCGCGATCTCTCGGTGGTGTCGAACAACTGCGGCGTCGACGACTGGGGGCTCGGAATCCTGCTGGGTGCCGGACGCATCCGCAAGATGACCTCGTCGTACGTCGGCGAGAACAAGGAGTTCGAGCGCCGGTTCCTCTCCGGCGAGCTCGAGCTCGAGCTCACCCCGCAGGGCACCCTCGCCGAGAAGCTCCGCGCGGGCGGTGCGGGTATCGCGGCGTTCTTCACGCAGACCGGTGTCGGCACGCAGGTCGCCGAAGGCGGGCTCCCGCGACGGTACGACGGGTCCGGCGGTGTCGCCGTGGCCTCGCCGGCGAAGGACGTCCGCACGTTCGTGGTGGACGGCGAGCCGCGCGAGTTCGTGCTGGAAGAGGCGATCACCACCGACTTCTCGCTCGTGCACGCCTGGAAGGGCGACCGCCACGGCAACCTCGTGTTCCGCAGGGCCGCGCGCAGCTTCAACCCGCTCGCCGCGATGGCGGGGCGCACCTGCATCGTGCAGGTCGAGCACCTCGTCGAGCCCGGAGAGATCGATCCGGATGCCGTGCACCTGCCCGGCGTGTTCGTGCACCGCATCGTCGAGGTCGGCGAGATCGAGAAGCGCATCGAGAAGCGCACCGTGCGAGAGGAAACCCGCTGATGCCCTTGTCTCGCACCGAAATGGCGGCTCGCGCCGCGCTCGAACTCGTCGACGGCTCGTACGTCAACCTCGGCATCGGCCTACCCACCCTCATCCCCAATCACGTGCCGGAAGGGGTCACCGTCGTGCTGCAGTCCGAGAACGGCATCCTCGGCGTCGGCCCGTATCCCACCGAGGAGAACGTGGATGCCGACCTCATCAACGCCGGCAAAGAAACGGTCACCACCCTCGCCGGCGCCGCCTTCTTCGACTCGGCGCTGAGCTTCGCCATGATCCGCAGCGGCAAGATCGACGCCGCCATCCTCGGGGCGATGCAGGTGTCGGCATCCGGAGATCTGGCGAACTGGATGATCCCCGGCAAGATGGTCAAGGGCCCGGGAGGGGCGATGGACCTGGTCCACGGCGCCGCGCGCGTGATCGTGCTGATGGAGCACGTGGCCCGGGACGGCTCTCCCAAGATCGTCGACTCGTGCTCCCTGCCGCTCACCGGCCGCGGCGTCGTCGATCGCCTCATCACCGACCTTGCCGTCATCGACGTGACCGAGGATGGACTCGTGCTCGTCGAGCTCGCTCCCGGGGTGAGCGTCGACGAGGTGCGGGCCGCCACCGAGCCTGCCTTGATCGTCCGACTCACCGAGGAGCAGAACGCATGACCGCTCAGAACGACGTCGTCATCGTCGCCGCCGCCCGCACCCCCCAGGGACGCCTGAAGGGTCAACTCGCGCCGCTGACCGCCGTGCAGTTGGGCGCCGCCGCCATCCGGGGAGCGCTCGAGCGCGGCGGCATCCCGGCCGACACGGTCGACGCCGTGCTCGTCGGGCAGGTGCTGCAGGCCGGGACCGGCCAGAATGCCGCGCGCCAGGCCGCGGTCGCCGCGGGCATCGGGTGGGACGTGCACAGCGCCACGATCAACAAGGTCTGCCTCTCGGGACTCACGGCGGTCATCGACGCCGCCCGCATGCTGCGCCTCGGCGACGCCACGGTCGTGGTCGCCGCGGGCATGGAGTCCATGACCCGCGCCCCGCACCTGCTGATGGACTCGCGAGAGGGCTACGCGTACGGCTCGGTCGAGGTCCTCGACCACCTCGCGTACGACGGCCTGACCGACGCGTACGACCGCGAGAGCATGGGCGCCTCGACCGAGCGCGCGAACGCCCGGTACGAGGTCACCCGACAGCAACAGGATGCCGTGGCCGCCCGCTCCCACCAGCGTGCCGCCGCAGCGCAAGCGGCCGGCGTGTTCGACGCCGAGATCGTGCCGGTCGAGATCCCGCAGCGAAAGGGCGACCCGGTCGTCGTCACCGCCGACGAGGGGATTCGTGCCGACACCACGGTCGAGACGCTCTCGCGGCTGCGCCCCGCCTTCGCCGAGGGCGGGTCGATCACCGCGGGCAACGCCTCGCAGATCTCCGACGGGGCCTCCGCCGTGGTGATGACCACGCGCGAGGTCGCCGGGGAGCACGGCTGGGATGTCCTGGCCGTCGTCGGGGCGGCCGGTCAGGTCGCCGGCCCCGACAACTCCCTGCACGACCAGCCGGCCCGCGCGATCGCCCGGGCGCTCGAGAAGCAGGGGGTTGCGGCATCCGACCTCGATCTCGTCGAGATCAACGAAGCCTTCGGTGCGGTCGTCGCCCGTTCGCAGGCCGAGCTCGGGCTCTCCGACGACGTCGTCAACCCGCACGGGGGCGGCATCGCGATCGGGCACCCGATCGGCGCCTCCGGCAACCGTCTCGTGGTGCACGCCGTGCACGAGCTCGTTCGGCGGGGGAGCGGCACGGCCGCGGTCGCGCTGTGCGGCGGCGGCGGTCAGGGCGACGCGCTGATCCTGACGCGCTAACCCCAGCCCGCAGAGACGCCGAACGGATGCCGCGACCCCGAGGTCACGGCATCCGTTCGGCCTTTGCTCCGGGTCAGCGCGCGAGCCGCTTCTTGAACAGCTTCTCTTGCTTCTTGGAGACGGGGGAGTCGCCCGCGATCACGCGGCCGCGGCGCGCGCGACGCGTGTCGACGACCGCGCCGATGGCGAGAGCCAGCGTGATGCCCCAGCTGAGCCAGGCCAGCGCCGTGCGCCAGGTGAACGGTTCGTCGTTCTTGAGACCCCGCAAGAGGGTGACGCCGCCGGTGATGGCGCTGAGAAGACCGGTTCCGAAGATGTACTGCCGCATGCGCCCAACCTACCGAGCGGGGCGCCTCGGCGGCGGACCTTGACAGCAGCGGGCCGATTCCCGGAGTGCCCTCGCGCACTCCGTCCACCCCCTCGACGCGATCGCGCCCGCTGTTAGCCTGAGGAAGATCCCCGAGGAGGACCTGTGACCCAGGCCGATTTCGTCGTCGTCGCCAACCGACTGCCCGTCGATCGCACCCCCGATGGAGAGGGGTGGAGACGCTCGCCCGGCGGGCTGGTCACCGCCCTCGAACCCGTCATGCGTCGCGCCGAGGGCGCGTGGGTGGGGTGGGCCGGACAAGCCGACGCCACCGTGGAGCCCTTCGAATTCGAGGGCACGCACCTCGTTCCGGTGACCCTCTCGGCCGCCGACGTGCAGCTGTACTACGAGGGCTTCTCGAACGACACCATCTGGCCGCTCTACCACGACGTCATCGCCGCGCCGACGTACAAGCGCGCCTGGTGGGACGCCTACGTCAAGGTCAACGAGCGGTTCGCCAAAGCCGCGGCCGACGTCACCGCCGAGGGCGGGATCGTCTGGGTGCAGGACTATCAGCTGCAGCTCGTCCCCAAGCTGCTGCGCGAGCTTCGCCCCGACCTCACCATCGGGTACTTCCACCACATCCCCTTCCCCGCATACGGCCTCTACTCCCAGCTGCCGTGGCGCAAGCAGGTACTCGAGGGACTGCTCGGCGCCGACGTCATCGGCTTCCAACGGGTGGCCGACGCGGGCAACTTCGCCCGGGCGGTGCGGCGCCAGTTGCGGTACGAGACCAAGGCCAGCGGCATCCTGGTCCCGGACGCCTCGGGCGGTACGCGCGTCGCTCTTGCGAAGGCCTTCCCCATCTCGATCGACGCCGACTCGTACATCGAGCTGGCGCAGAAGCCCGAGATCCAGCAGCGGGCGAGAGAGATCCGCGAGGGACTCGGCAACCCGCGCAAGATCCTGCTCGGCGTCGACCGCCTCGACTACACCAAGGGCATCCGCCACCGCCTGAAGGCCTGGGGGGAGCTGCTCGAGGACGGCCGCGCGACGGTCGAAGACGCCACTCTCGTGCAGGTCGCGAGCCCCAGCCGCGAACGCGTCGACGCGTACATGCAGCTGCGCGACGAGATCGAGATGACGGTCGGTCGCATCAACGGCGACTACGACACCACGACCCACACCGCGATCCGCTACCTGCACCAGTCGTACCCGCGTGAAGAGATGGTGGCGCTGTTCCTCGCCGCCGACGTCATGCTGGTCACCGCGCTGCGCGACGGCATGAACCTCGTCGCCAAGGAGTACGTGGCCAGCCGCACCGACAACCGCGGAGTGCTGGTGCTGAGCGAGTTCGCGGGTGCCGCCGACGAGATGGGCAGCGCGCTGCTCATCAATCCGCACGACATCGACGGTCTGAAGGATCAGATCCTGCGAGCCATCGACATGCCGGCCGCCGAGCAGGGCCGCCGCATGCGCGCCCTGCGCAAGCGGGTGCGCGACCACGACGTCGAGGACTGGTCGCGCGAGTTCCTCGATGCGCTGTCCGTCTTCCACGAGAAGTCCTCCAGCGCCGCCGCGGCCGCCGAGGTCGGCGAGGACGACGACGGCTCGGTTCCCGAACGCGAGCCCATCGACGAGACGGATGCCGAGTGACCGCCGCCGACGCGGCGATCGAGGCCGTCGCCACGACCGACACCCTGCTGATCGCGCTCGACTTCGACGGCACCCTGTCGCCCCTGGTCGATGAGCCGATGTCGGCGCGGATGACTCCGGGTGCCCGCGCCGCGGTCGACGCCCTCGCCGCGCTGCCGGGCACCGTCGTCGCGCTCGTCTCGGGCCGTTCGCTGGGGCACCTTCGCGAGATCTCCGAGCACGACGACGCCTCGCCGATCTGGCTCGCCGGTTCGCACGGCGCACAGTTCTGGGTCCCCGGCGCGGGCATCGAGGCCGCAGGCGACGACGAGGCCGACCTCGCGCTCCGCGACCGCCTCCAGAACGAGGTCGCCGACCGTACCGCCCACATGCACGGTGTCTGGATCGAACCGAAGGAGTACGGCCTCGGCGTGCACACGCGCACCGCGGATGCCGACACCGCCGACGCCGCGCGATCGCTCGTCGACCAACTGCTCGCGGCGGAGGCGCCGTCGTGGCGTCGTCGCACCGGTCACGACATCCTCGAGTTCTCGTTCCGCCACGAGGGCAAGGACTCGGCCGTCGCGCACCTGCGCGCCCGGGTCGGTGCCACGGCCGTGCTCTTCGCCGGCGACGACGTCACCGATGAAGATGCGCTGAATTCGCTGGAAGCCGGTGACCTGGGGGTGCGCGTCGGCGGGGGAGAGACCGCCGCGACGCTTCGCGTGCCGGACATCGACGCTTTCGTGGCGGTGCTGGAGGCCGTCGCCCGGCTGCGCCGATCGCACATCCGCTGAACAGTTGCCGGTTCGACCGGCTCCGTTCGCGTCACGCCCTCGGCGCGCGCAATAGACTTCGACAATGCCCGCACCGCAGAATCCGAACACCGGCGAGTTCGACATCAAGCCCCGCAGTCGCGTCGTCACCGACGGCATCGAAGCCACCACCTCTCGCGGAATGCTCCGCGCGGTCGGCATGGGCGACGAGGACTGGGACAAGCCCCAGATCGGCATCGCGTCGAGCTGGAACGAGATCACCCCCTGCAACCTCAGCCTCGATCGGCTCGCGCAGGGCGCGAAAGAGGGGGTGCACGCCGGCGGCGGGTACCCGCTGCAGTTCGGCACCATCTCCGTCTCCGACGGCATCTCGATGGGCCACGAGGGCATGCACTTCTCGCTCGTCTCGCGCGAGGTCATCGCCGACAGCGTCGAGACCGTCATGATGGCCGAGCGCCTCGACGGCTCCGTGCTGCTCGCGGGCTGCGACAAGTCGATCCCGGGCATGCTCATGGCATCCGCTCGACTCGATCTGTCGAGCGTCTTCCTCTACGCGGGTTCGATCGCGCCGGGCTGGGTCAAGCTCAGCGACGGCACCGAGAAGGACGTGACGATCATCGACTCGTTCGAGGCCGTGGGCGCATGCCTCGCGGGCAAGATGAGCGAGGCCGACCTCAAGCGCATCGAGTGCGCGATCGCCCCCGGTGAGGGCGCGTGCGGCGGCATGTACACGGCCAACACGATGGCCTCGGTCGCCGAGGCCCTGGGCCTCAGCCTTCCCGGTTCGGCTGCGCCGCCGTCGGCGGACCGCCGCCGCGACTACTTCGCGCACCGCTCGGGCGAGGCCGTGGTCAACCTGCTGCGCCAGGGCATCACCACACGCGACATCCTCACCAAAGAGGCGTTCGAGAACGCCATCGCCCTCGCCATGGCGCTCGGCGGCTCGACCAACGTCGTGCTGCACCTGCTCGCCATCGCCAACGAGGCCGAGGTCGAGCTGAACCTGCACGACTTCAACCGCATCGGCGACCGCACGCCGCACGTGGCCGACATGAAGCCCTTCGGCCAGTACGTCATGAACGACGTCGACCGTCACGGCGGCATCCCCGTCATCATGAAGGCGATGCTCGACGAGGGCCTGCTCCACGGCGACGCGCTCACCGTCACGGGCAAGACGCTCGCCGAGAACCTCGCCGACCTCGCCCCCGACCCGGTCGACGGCAAGGTCATCCACTCGTTCGACAACCCGATCCACGCCACCGGCGGTATCACGATCCTCCACGGCTCGATGGCCCCCGAAGGTGCCGTGGTGAAGTCGGCCGGCTTCGACGGCAACGTCTTCGAGGGCCCCGCCCGCGTGTTCGAGCGCGAGCGCGGCGCGATGGACGCCCTCGAGGCGGGCGAGATCGTCGCCGGCGACGTCGTCGTCATCCGCTACGAGGGCCCCAAGGGCGGCCCCGGCATGCGCGAGATGCTCGCCATCACGGCCGCCATCAAGGGCGCGGGGCTCGGAAAAGATGTACTACTGTTGACGGACGGACGATTCTCAGGCGGCACAACCGGCCTGTGCATCGGCCACATAGCTCCCGAAGCGGTGGACGCAGGTCCCATCGCCTTCGTGCGCGATGGTGATCTGATACGGGTCGATATCGCCGCTCGCACTCTCGACTTGATCGTCGATGAGGCCGAGCTGAGTTCCCGCCGCGAAGGCTGGGAACCGCTCCCCCCGCGCTATACCCGTGGCGTTCTGGCCAAGTACTCCAAGCTCGTGCACTCCGCCGCGGAGGGCGCTGTCACGGGCTGACGGCCGTCCCCCTTTTCACCTTCTCCCGGTTCTCGAGGTACTCCCATGTCCATCGATTCCCCTACGGCGGCCATTCCCCGGCCGCCCGCCCGCACCGCTCCGGCGCCCGTGATGACGGGAGCACAGGCGGTCGTCCGATCGCTCGACCTGCTCGGCGTCACCGATGTGTTCGGCCTCCCGGGCGGCGCGATCATGCCTGTCTACGACCCGCTCATGGACGACGAGCACGTGCGCCACATCCTCGTGCGTCACGAGCAGGGCGCCGGCCACGCCGCCGAGGGGTACGCCGCCGCCTCGGGCAAGGTCGGCGTCGCCATCGCGACGTCCGGGCCCGGCGCGACCAACCTCGTCACCGCGATCGCCGACGCCTACATGGACTCGGTGCCGCTCGTCTGCATCACCGGCCAGGTGTTCTCGACCCTCATGGGAACGGACGCCTTCCAGGAGGCCGACATCGTCGGCATCACCATGCCGATCACCAAGCACTCCTTCCTGGTGAAGTCGGCCGACGAGATCCCCGGCGCGATCGCCGCGGCCTTCGAGATCGCCTCGACCGGTCGGCCCGGGCCCGTCCTCGTCGACATCACCAAGGACGCGCAGCAGGCCGAGGCGCCGTTCGTCTGGCCGCCGAAGATCGAGCTGCCCGGGTACCGCCCGGTGACCAAGGCGCACGGCAAGCAGATCCAGGCCGCGGCCCAGCTGCTCGCCACCGCGCAGAAGCCCGTGCTCTACGTGGGCGGCGGCGCGATCCGCTCCAACGCCTCCGCCGAGCTCAAGGTGCTCGCCGAGGCGACCGGGGCTCCCGTCGTCACGACGCTCATGGCGCGCGGGGCCTTCCCCGACTCCCACGAGCAGCACCTCGGCATGCCGGGCATGCACGGCACCGTGCCCGCGGTGCTGGCCCTGCAGGAGAGCGACCTGATCGTCTCGCTCGGTGCCCGGTTCGACGACCGCGTGACCGGTAAGGCGGCGCTGTTCGCCCCCCACGCGCAGGTGGTGCACGTCGACATCGACCCCGCCGAGATCTCCAAGATCCGCACGGCCGACGTCCCGATCGTGGGTGACCTGCGCGAAGTCCTGATCGACCTCGATGCCGCGTTCCGCGCCGCCGACGCCGAGCACCCGCACGACTACACCGAGTGGTGGACGTACCTGAACGGGCTCCGCGAGGAGTTCCCGCTCGGCTACACGCCCACCACCGACGGTCTGCTCTCGCCCCAGCACGTCATCCAGCGCATCGGGGAGATGACCGGACCCGAGGGCGTCTACGCCTCGGGCGTCGGTCAGCACCAGATGTGGGCGGCGCAGTTCATCAAGTACGAGCGCCCCAACGCGTGGCTGAACTCCGGCGGCGCCGGCACCATGGGCTATGCGGTTCCCGCGGCCATGGGCGCGAAGGTGGCCCAGCCCGAGCGCGCCGTGTGGGCCATCGACGGGGACGGCTGCTTCCAGATGACCAACCAGGAGCTCGCGACCTGCGTCATCAACGACATCCCGATCAAGGTCGCGATCATCAACAACTCCTCGCTCGGCATGGTGCGCCAGTGGCAGACGCTGTTCTTCGACGGCCGCCACTCCAACACCGACCTGAACACGGGGCACGGCACGCGCCGCGTCCCCGACTTCGTCAAGCTCGCCGAGGCCTACGGGTGCCTGGCGATCCGCGTCGAGAAAGAAGACGAGATCGACGCGGCCATCCAGCTCGCGCTCGACACGAACGACCGCCCGGTCGTGATCGACTTCGTCGTGAGCGCCGATGCGATGGTCTGGCCGATGGTCCCGCAGGGCGTCAGCAACAGCTACGTCCAGTACGCGCGCGACCACTCGCCCACGTTCAACGAGCAGGAGGACTGAGATGTCTCGTCACGTTCTGAGCCTCCTCGTCGAGGACAAGCCGGGTCTGCTCACGCGCGTCGCGGGCCTTTTCGCCCGTCGCGGCTTCAACATCGAGTCGCTCGCCGTGGGCGTGACCGAGGTGCCGGGTCTCTCGCGCATCACGGTCGTCGTCGACGTCGAGGGTCTCCCGCTCGAGCAGGTGACCAAGCAGCTGAACAAGCTGATCAACGTCATCAAGATCGTCGAGCTCGACGCCGCCAGCTCCGTGCAGCGCGAGCACGTGCTCGTCAAGGTGCGCGCCGACAACGCCAGCCGCTCCAACGTGCTCGAGGTCGTCAACCTCTTCCGCGCCTCGGTCGTCGACTACGCCCACGACGCCGTCGTGATCGAGATCACGGGCGACAAGGGCAAGGTCGATGCCTTCCTCAAGGCGATCGAGCCCTTCGGGGTGAAGGAGCTCGCGCAGTCGGGCCTTCTCGCCGTCGGCCGCGGTGGCAAGAGCATCACCGAGCGCGTTCTGCGCGGCTGAGAAATTCCCCAACTTCCACTCACCAGCGGCCCCTGAGCGGGGGCCACGATTCAAGGAGAAACATCCTCATGGCAGAGATCTTCTACGACGACGACGCCGACCTCTCGATCATCCAGGGCAAGAAGGTCGCGATCGTCGGCTACGGCTCGCAGGGTCACGCGCACGCGCAGAACCTCCGCGACTCCGGCGTCGAGGTCGTCATCGCGCTCAAGGACGGCTCGAAGTCGGCCGCCAAGGCGCAGGAAGACGGCTTCGAGGTCAAGAACGTCGCCGACGCCGCCGAGTGGGCCGATCTCATCATGATCCTGGCGCCCGACCAGCACCAGCGTTCGATCTTCGCCGACTCGATCAAGGACAAGCTCACCGAGGGCAAGACGCTCGCCTTCGCGCACGGCTTCAACATCCGCTTCGGCTACATCGACGCTCCCGAGGGTGTCGACGTCATCCTCGTCGCTCCCAAGGCCCCCGGTCACACCGTGCGTCGCGAGTACGTCGCGGGCCGCGGCATCCCCGACATCATCGCCGTCGAGCGCGACGCCTCGGGCTCGGCCTGGGACACCGCCCTCTCGTACGCGAAGGCGATCGGCGGCACCCGCGCGGGCGTCATCAAGACGACGTTCACCGAAGAGACCGAGACCGACCTGTTCGGCGAGCAGGCCGTGCTCTGCGGTGGCATGAGCCACCTCGTCCAGGCGGGCTTCGAGACCCTGGTCGAGGCCGGATACCAGCCCCAGATCGCGTACTTCGAGGTGCTGCACGAGCTCAAGCTCATCGTCGACCTGATGTGGGAGGGCGGCATCGCCAAGCAGCGCTGGTCGATCTCCGACACCGCCGAGTACGGCGACTACGTCTCGGGCCCCCGCGTCATCTCGTCCGACGTGAAGGCCAGCATGAAGGCTGTCCTCTCCGACATCCAGTCGGGAGCGTTCGCCGAGCGCTTCATCGCCGACCAGGACAAGGGCGCTCCCGAGTTCCTCGAGCTCCGCGAGAAGGAGCAGGGTCACCCGATCGAGGCGACCGGCAAGGAGCTGCGCGGTCTGTTCGCGTGGAAGCAGCAGGACACCGACTACGTCGAAGGCTCGGCCGCGCGCTGAGTTCCTCGTCTTCGAACGCCCCGGGATCTCACGATCCCGGGGCGTTCGCCTTTTCCGCGGCGCCGTTCGGATCCGGATGCCGCGGACCCCGGTGACCGGCGGGGCGCGACCCGGTCGCGGGGGAGCGCCGCTAGCGTGGTCGCGTGAGCACTCCGCGCGATGACGACGCCCTGTCCTGGGGCGGTGACGACGACCCCACCCTCGACGTCGGTGAGAAACATGCGCCGACGCGTCCCGCCGGCGGTGAGCCGCGGGTCGAAGCCGAGCCCCTCGAGCCTCTGCAACCCGAAGCGCCTGCTGCGGCCCCGGTCACCCGGCATCCCGAGCCTGCCCCTTCCGAGCCGACCGCCGTCGAGGCGACCGAGGACGAGGACCCGGATGCCGCGCACGCGGCACCCCTCGGAAACGTGGGCCTCGTCGGGATCGGCATGGTCGCGGCGACCTTCCTGCTGTTCGCGATCGGGTGGCTGCTCGCGGGATTGCGCTTGAACGGACTGGGGCTTCCCATCCCGTCGGTGACGGTGATCGCGCTCACCATCGGCGCGGCTCTCGCGCCCGTCGTCTGGTTCGTCGCCGTGCTCGCGCTGACGCGCAGCTGGCGCACGTGGCAGCGCTTCCTGCTGCTGATCGTCGGTATCGTGCTGCTCGTTCCCTGGCCGTTCCTGTCGTTGGGAGCCTTCGCATGAGCACTCCCGTCCGTACCCGCCACCTGCCGACCTGGCTGCTCGTGGCCATCTCCGGTCTCTTCGGTCTCTTCTACGCCTACGTCGTGTGGAGTTCGGTCGCCCTGCTCGTCCAGCAGGTCAACGGCCCGCTCGGGCTCAACGGCCTGGGCTGGTTCGTGTACATCCTGCCGATCGTGTTCCCGCTCCTCGCCTTCGGTATCGCCTTCGCGATCGGCCAGCGCCGTAAGGCGGGGGAGCTCGCCATCGCTCTGCTCGCGGGGCTGACGCTGTCGGCGGCGTTCTGGCTCGCCGTCGTGGGCTACGGCACGACCTCGTACGGGCTGTACGGCGGCTGATCCGCGGGGGTCGCGGCATCCGGGATCCGGTGCCCAACGGGCGCGCGTCGCCTCAGGTCGCTGGTCTCTTCTGGTCGCGAGACTGCATCTCGCTGACATCTGCGTGTCAGGCTGACGCGGGTTTGTCAGTGAGTTGCCCGTTCGCGCTCTCGGTTGCCGCGGGTGTCGGGCGCGCCGTCGTCCGCCGTCACACGGTCGGGGGCGCCCTCGCCCCCGCGCTAGGCTGACAGACGGCCCGCACGGGTCGCGCGCCCGGTTCGCGCCGGTGATGTGCGACGGTGCGCGGCAGCCCCCAGCACCGTTTCGAAGGACGCATCCGTGACGAAGCCCGTCGTGCTCATCGCCGAAGAACTCTCTCCCGCCACGATCGACGCGCTCGGCCCCGACTTCGACGTGCGCAGCGTCGACGGGACCGATCGCCCCGCATTGCTCTCGGCCCTGGCCGAGGCGCACGCGGTTCTCGTGCGCTCGGCCACCCAGATCGATGCCGAGGCCCTCGCGGCCGCGCCGTCTCTCAAGGTCGTCGCTCGCGCCGGTGTCGGCCTCGACAACGTCGACATCAAGTCGGCCACCGCGGCCGGCGTCATGGTCGTCAACGCGCCGACCTCGAACATCATCTCGGCAGCCGAGCTCACCGTCGGGCACGTGCTGAGCCTCGCTCGCCGCATCCCCGCGGCGCACGCCTCGCTCGCCCAGGGCCTCTGGAAGCGCAGCTCGTTCACCGGCACCGAGCTGTTCGAGAAGACCATCGGCATCATCGGCCTCGGCCGCATCGGTGCACTCATCGCGGCGCGCCTGCAGGGCTTCGACATGCGCGTCATCGCGTACGACCCCTACGTCACCGCCGCTCGGGCGCAGCAGCTCGGCGTGCAGCTCGTCTCACTCGACGAACTGCTCGAGCAGAGCGACTTCGTCACGATCCACATGCCGAAGACGCCCGAGACGACCGGCATGATCGGTGCCGATCAGCTGCGCCGCATGAAGAAGACCGCGTACGTCATCAACGTCGCGCGCGGAGGTCTCATCGACGAGGAGGCGCTCTTCGAGGCGCTCACCGGCGGCGAGATCGCCGGAGCGGGTCTCGACGTGTTCTCGACCGAGCCCCCGGCCGAGGGCGGCCCCGCGCGCAAGCTCCTCGACCTCCCCAACGTCGTGGTCACTCCGCACCTCGGCGCGAGCACCGAGGAGGCGCAGGAGAAGGCCGGCGTCTCGGTCGCGCGCTCGGTCAAGCTGGCGCTCGAGGGAGACCTCGTCCCGGATGCCGTGAACGTCGCCGGTGGCGCGATCGACCCGTTCGTTCGCCCCGGTATCGCGCTCGTCGAGATGCTCGGACAGTTCTTCAGCGGTCTCGCCGACAGCGCTCTCACGAGCCTCGACATCGAGGTGCGCGGAGAGCTCGCGCAGTACGACGTGAGCGTCTACCGCCTCGCCGCGCTCAAGGGGTACTTCAGCCGTATCGTCAGCGAGAGCGTGTCGTACGTCAACGCCCCGCTGTTTGCCGAGCAGCGCGGTGTCGAGGCGCGCCTGGTCGTCGAGGCCGAGAGCCCGCTGTACCGCAACATCACGATCCTCCGCGGCACGCTGGCCGACGGGTCGACCCTCGAGGTCGCGGGCACGCTCGCCGGCACGCGGATGGTGCCGAAGGTCGTCTCGATCAACGGTTACGAGATCGAGGTGCCCATCGAGCAGCACCACGTCGTCATGCGCTACGCCGATCGCCCCGGCATCGTCGCCATCTACGGCCAGAAGCTGGGCGAGGCCGGCATCAACATCGCGGGTCTCCAGGTGGCGGCTCCGGATGCCACGGGCCGGGCGCTCTCGGTGCTCACCGTCGATTCGCCCGTCCCCGACGAGATCCTCGGCGCGATGCGCGAGGCGGTCGGCGCCGACCTGTTCCGCCAGATCGACATCGTCGAGGGCTGAGGGTCCGATCGTTCGGGGAGGGGGTCGCTTCGGCGGCCCCCTCCTTCGGCGTTCTGGGCGGGCGCGTCGGAGATTCAGGGCCCGCGCAAAACCGAGGGGTTCACACTGCGCGAGTGGCCCTCGTCCTTCGCGTCGTCTCCGCCGGTTTCGGCATCCTGTTCCTCGTCGCGGGGGTGGCCGATGTCGTGCGTCGCACTCCGTGGGGGTTTCTCGGCGTGATCGGGGGAGTGCTGATCCTGCTCGGGGTCGTCATCGACCTGCGGCGTGAGCGCCGGGAGCGTCGCAGCGCGCGCGAGAGGGCGCGGGGGGACCTCTAGGTCGCCGAGGCGACGACTCGGGCGATCAGTGCGTCGAGGTCCGCTCCTTCGAGTGCCGGACCGGCGACCGCGTTCAGATCGAGGACGGCGTTGAAGTACAGGCCGTCGCTCACCAGCAGCACCATCTGCAGCGCCGTCTCGTCGCGGGTGTGTGCGCGGAGGCTCTCTTCCCAGAGCTCTCGAACTCGTCGGAGGGATGCCGAGGCGGCATCGCTGCCGTTCTGCGCGAGGCGTGACACCGCGAGGATCGTCAGGTCGAGGGGGGAGCCGGTGTTCTGCGACGAGCGCAGGTGCGCCGCGACGACGCCCTCGTTCGACCTCTCGATTTCGGCGACGTCTTCCTCGGCGAGCCGCTCGAGCCGCTCCACGAGCGCCGCCTCGAGAGCGCTCTTCGAACTGAAGTGATAGAGCAGACCACCCTTCGACACCCCGGCTGCGCGAGCGGTGGCATCCATCGTCGCGGCGCGCTCGCCCTCGTCGACGAGGATGCGGCTGAAGGCGTCGAGGACGGCTTCGCGGGCGAGAGGGGGGCGGCTCATGACTCCTCGATCGTAGTGGCGGGCGCCGGGTTCACTCTGTTACTATACCGGCTGGACGGTTAAGAAAGGGATTCGCGCATGCTCACCTCGTCGTTGCCCACCTCGGAGATCACCGTGGCTCGCGCCGGGTGGCGTGGATGGTTCGCACTGACGGTGCTCATGCTTCCCGTGTTGCTCGTCTCGGTCGACAACACGGTCCTGAGCTTCGCGTTGCCCGAGATCGCGCTGTCTCTGCGCCCCTCGAGCATCGAACAGCTGTGGATCATCGACGTCTACCCGCTCGTGCTCGCCGGGCTTCTCGTGACCATGGGCACCCTGGGCGACCGCTTCGGACGTCGCCGCATGCTGTTGATCGGGGCGACCGGCTTCGCGGCCGTGTCCGCGCTGTCGGCGTTCGCGCCCAGCGCGGCCCTGCTGATCACGGGCCGCGCGCTCATGGGCGTCTTCGGCGCCATGCTCATGCCGTCGACTCTCTCGTTGCTGCGGAGCATCTTCCGCGACCGTGACCAGCGTCGAATCGCGATCGCCGTCTGGGCCTCCGGTTTCTCGGCGGGAGCGGCCCTGGGCCCCATCGTCGGCGGCTTCCTGCTCGAGCACTTCACGTGGGGTTCCGTCTTCCTCATGGCTGTTCCCGTACTCGTACCGCTCCTGGTCCTCGCCCCGTTCTTCGTGCCCGAGAGCCGCGACCCGAAGCCGGGCCGGTTCGACCCCCTCAGCGTCGTCCTCTCGCTCGCGACCATGGTGCCGATCGTCTACGGCATCAAGAAGCTCGCCGTCGACGGTCCGATGTCGCTGGCCCCGGTGCTCTTCGTCCTCGGAGTGGTCTTCGGGTGGCTGTTCGTCCGCCGCCAGCGCCGCTTGGCGACGCCCATGCTCGACATGACACTGTTCCGCCAGGGCACGTTCTCGGGTGCGATCCTGGTCAACCTGCTCAGCGTCGTGGGCCTGGTCGGCTTCCTCTACTTCGTCGCCCAGCACCTGCAGTTGGTGGTCGGCCTCTCGCCGATGGTCGCGGGCTTCGCCCTGTTGCCCGGCCTCGTGCTCATGATCATCGCGGGGCTCGTGGTGGTCCCCGTGGCTAAGCGCTTCCCGCCGCGGATCGTCGTGCCCGTCGCTCTGGCGTTCTCGGTCGTCGCGTACATCATGGTCGCCCTCTCGACGTCCGACCTGACGCTGTTGATCGTCGCCTTCGCGCTGCTGGGTGTCGGCATCGGCGCCGCCGAGACCGTCTCGAACGAGCTGATCCTCTCCAGTGCCCCCTCGGCGAAGGCGGGTGCGGCCAGCGCGGTCTCCGAGACCGCCTACGAGGTCGGCGCCGTCCTCGGCACCGCCGTCCTCGGCGGCATCCTCGCCGCGTTCTATCGGGCGCAGCTCGTTCTGCCCGCCGGGCTTCCGGATGCCGCGGCTCACGCTGCCCGCGAGACCCTCGCCGGAGCGGTCTCCGTCGCCGACACCCTCGACGACGTCGCGCTGGCCGAGGCCCTGCGCGCCGCAGCCGCCCACGCCTTCGACTCGGGCGTCGTCGTCACCGCCCTCATCGGCGCGGCGCTGATCGTCGTGGCCGCGGTCGTCGCTGCCACTACCCTGGGAGGATCCCGCAGCGCGTCGAAGAAGTGACGTGCCCGAGCTCTGAGGAGAGCGATGTCGCGTGTCGTGAAGCTGGCCGTCATCCCCGGTGACGGCGTCGGTCCCGAGGTCGTCGCCGAGGCCGTGAAGGTGCTCGACGCCGTCACCGCCGGATCCGACGTGTCGTTCGACAAGACGCCGTTCTCGCTGGGGGCCGGTCGCTTCCTCGAGACCGGAGACACTCTCACCGACGACGACCTCGCCGCGATCGCCGCACACGACGCGATCCTGCTCGGCGCCGTCGGGGGAGTGCCCGGCGACCCCCGCCTGAAAGACGCGAACATCGAGCGCGGACTGCTGCTCAAACTCCGCTTCGAGCTCGACCATTACGTCAACCTGCGCCCGTCGAAGCTCTACCCGGGGGCCACCGGACCGCTTGCGGAGCCGGGCGAGATCGACTTCGTCGTGGTGCGCGAGGGAACGGAGGGGCCGTACGTCGGCAACGGCGGATCGATCCGCCGCGGCACGCCCCACGAGGTCGCGAACGAGACCTCGGTCAACACCGCCTACGGCGTCGAGCGCGTGGTCCGCTACGCCTTCGCTCTCGCCGAGCGCCGCCGCCACAAGCTCACGCTCGTGCACAAGACGAATGTGCTCGTGCACGCGGGTGGCATGTGGAAGCGGATCGTGGATGCCGTGGCATCCGAGTTCCCCGGGGTCGACGTAGACTACCTGCACGTCGACGCGGCAACCATCTTCCTGGTCACGAACCCGAGCCGCTTCGACGTGATCGTCACCGACAACCTCTTCGGCGACATCCTGACCGACCTGGCCGGCGCCGTCACCGGTGGCATCGGCCTCGCCGCTTCGGGCAACATCAACCCCGACGGCGCGTTCCCCTCGATGTTCGAGCCCGTGCACGGTTCGGCGCCCGACATCGCGGGAAGCCAGAAGGCCGACCCCACGGCCGCGATCCTCTCCGTCGCCCTCCTGCTCGACCACCTCGGGCTCACCGACGAGGCCGCCCGCGTGACCCGCGCGGTCGAGGACGACATCGCCAGCCGCGACGGGGTCCGCACCACCGCCCAGATCGGCGACGCCATCGCCGAGCGCGTCCAGGCGTAACCTGGACCGATCGGCGAGCATCGCCTCCGGCACTCGAGAAGCTTTGGACAACGAATGACCACCATCGACACCGATCCCGACACCGGACTCGAGCCCCTCGAGTTCTCCGTCACGCGCAACCTCGCCGCCAAGAACGCGGCCGACCGCGATGCGATCCTCGCCAACCCCGGCTTCGGGCAGAGCTTCACCGACCACATGGTCGACATCTGCTGGTCGGTGCGCGGCGGCTGGCACCGCCCGCGCGTCTCGCCCTACGGTCCGATCTCGCTCGACCCCGCCGCGGCGGTGCTGCACTACGGCCAGGAGATCTTCGAGGGCATCAAGGCCTACCGCCACGCCGACGGCTCGGTTCACACCTTCCGCCCCGACCAGAACGGCCGCCGTCTGCAGCGTTCGGCTCGCCGACTCGCGCTCCCCGAGCTGCCGGTTCCGTACTTCCTGCAGTCGCTCAAGGAGCTCATCGCCCTCGACGGCGCGTGGGTCCCCTCGGGCGACGACCAGAGCCTGTATCTGCGCCCGTTCATGTTCGCGAAGGAGGCGTTCCTCGGCGTCCGCCCCGCGCACAAGGTCGCTTACTACCTGATCGCCAGTCCCGCCGGCGCCTACTTCAAGGGCGGGGTGAAGCCCGTCTCGATCTGGCTCAGCGAGGACTACTCGCGTGCCGGCAAGGGCGGCACGGGTGCGGCCAAGACCGGCGGCAACTACGCCGCGAGCCTGCTTCCCCAGTCCGAGGCGTACGAGAACGAGTGCGACCAGGTCGTCTTCCTCGACCAGGACCGCAACGTCGAAGAGCTCGGCGGCATGAACGTCGTCTTCGTCTACAAGGACGGCACGATCGTCACACCGCAGTCCGACTCGATCCTCGAGGGAATCACGCGCGACTCGCTCCTGCAGCTCGCACGCGACCGCGGTCACCACGTCGTGGGACGCAACGTCTCGCTCGACGAATGGCGCGAGGGAGTGGCATCCGGAGACATCGTCGAGGTGTTCGCGTGCGGCACCGCCGCGGTCGTCACCCCGATCGGCGTGCTCAAGGGTCGCGACTTCATCGACGAGCAGCCCACCGGCACGCTCGCGCTCG
>JAKOMY010000066.1 GCA_022702225.1 Microbacteriaceae bacterium
GGTTCGACCCATCGTGCGCTCCAAACGGGGGGATGAATTGAGCGATCTGCGCGGCAACGGTGGCGCGCGTTGCACAAACATAACTCAGAGCGCTTTCATCACCAACGTTCAGTTTGGACGGCGTCCGGAAACGGCGTGACCCGCCGCCGTCCGTCGCACCGCGGCGCGGGGGTCACGGCATCCGGTCCCCCTAGACTCGACGAAACCTGAGGAGGAGCTATGCCCCGGCGCCGCCGCACCGTCGCGCAGCACGCCCGTCTGCGATCGCCCCACCCGCTCGGTCAGCTCGCCAAGCTCCTCGCCGTCGCCGCGGTGGTCGGTGTCGTGTCGACCGTCGGGGTGGTGTCGTACACCGCATACGACCTCACGGCCGACTTCGTCGAAGAGGCCGTCGTCGTCGAGAATCAGCCCCCCGTACCGCCCGACTTACGTCAGCTCGCGGGCGGGGTGAACATGGTGCTCGTGGGTATCGACGCGTGCGAAGAGGAGCTCGTCGCCCTCCTCGGCGAGCGCTGCGAGGGCGCGGACGCCGGTGGACGTCTGAACGACGTGACGATCCTCGTCCACATCTCCGAGGCGCCGCGAAAGGTCACGGTCGTCTCGTTCCCACGCGACCTCATCTTCGAGGCACCGGCGTGCGACACCGCCGACGGAGGACGCTTCGGCGGCGGCACCTTGCAGATCAACCAGCTCTACACCTACGGCGGGCTGTCCTGCGTGATCACGGCGGTCGCCGACATCAGCGGACAGTCGATCCCGTTCGGTGCGATGGTCACCTTCGGCGGCGTCATCGAGATCACCAACGCGATCGGCGGCGTCGAGGTGTGCCTCGCGAGCGACATGCGCGACCGGAACACCGGCATCGACTGGGAGGCCGGCCCGCGCACGATCCAGGGCGTCGAGGCCCTGCAGTTCCTGCGCACCCGCTACGGGGTCGGCGGGAGCGATCTGGCCCGAGTGGGAAACCAGCAGCAGTACATGTCGCGCCTGGCGCGCAAGCTCGTGAGCGAAGACGTGCTGTCGAACCCCTCGACGGTGCTGAGACTGGCATCCACGGGTCTTCGCAACGTCACGCCGACCCAGAGCCTGACGAACCCTCTGACGCTGGTGCAGGTGGCATCCGCCGTGAAGGACGTGCCCTTCGAAGACATCGTGTTCGTGCAGTACCCCACCGTCACCGCCGGTTCGGATGCCAATCGCGTGGCCCCCGACTACGCGGCCGCCGAGGTGCTCTGGGATGCCCTGCGCGAGAATCGCTCGATCGAGGTGACCGGCAGGGTGTCCGTCAACGACGGGACCGTGGTCGCCGATCCCGTCCCCGGCGAGGAGGCTCCCCCGACGCAGAACCCCTCGGTCGAGCCGGGCGAGGTCGACCCGGACACGGGCGCCGTCGCCCTGCCGTCCGCGATCACCGGTTCGAGCGCCGCCCAGCAGACCTGCAGCGCGGGCGTCGTGAACTGAGTCAGTAGGTCGGCGCCGCGGGCAGCCCGAAGAACTCCTCGAGGGTCGTGAAGCCGCCCTCGTGATAGGCACGGGCGAGCTCGGGACCGATGTAGCGCAGGTGCCACGCCTCGGGTTCGTAGCCGCTGACGCTCTCGCGGCCCTCGGCGTAGCGGGTGATGAAGCCGTACTCCCACGCATGCTCGCGCACCCACGCGCCCTGCGGCGAACCGGCGACGTCGTCGAGCGTGCGACACGAGCCGTTGCACGGGACGATGTCGACCGCCATCCCGGACTGGTGCTCGCTGAAGCCGGGGCGCGCACTCTCGCGGTCGGCCTCGGCGACGCCTCCTACGGCGACGCGGCCCGCGTAGGTCGACTTCTGGGTCGTGTACGAGCGGTAGGCGCTGAGGTAGCCGATCTCCCCGACCCCGGCGTCGGAGGCGGCCTTCACGAGTGAGGTGAGAGCGCCCGCGGCGGGGGTCCGAAGCGCGGAGTCTTCGAGGGCGCGCACGTTGGCGGGCATGACGAGGTCGTTCGGCCGGTAGTCGACAGGGTCGTAGGGGCGCTGTTTGTTGACGACGAGCCACTCTCGGTTCGGGTCCGAGAGCGAGACGCAGGGAGCGATCCCGGATGCCACCGCTGCGCGGAACGCCTGTCCGCCACCCGCCGCCTCGATGGTGGCGGCGTCGTCACCCGACGCGAGGGCGGCGGTGAAGGCGGGATCGTCACAGGGAGTCGCCGTAGCGGCGACGGCGGCGAGCTGAGGAACGGGGATCCCGTCATCGGCGACGAGAGGCGGGCCGGCAAGCTGGGCGACGGCGTCGGATGCCGCGTCGGATTCTCCGCCGGATGCCGCGGCGCCGATCGCCACCGCACAACCGGCGGCGACGACCACGGCCGCGACGACCACGACCAGACGCCGCCGCAGCAGCACCGGGGAGAATCGACGGATGCCGCGCGGCCCGGGCGCGGCGGCATCGAACGCGCCGATCCGGCCACGACGCCGGCCGCGGGTCGGAGCCTGCTCGGCGGGGGCGCGCTCGTCGAACACGGCGGGGAGGGTGAGCGCCGCGGTCGCGAGCCTCTCGGCCTCGGCGCGCGCGGCGCGGCGTGGCGAAGTCTCGGGATCGTGGCTGGTCATCGACTCCATTCTCGCGCGCGCATCCTGAGCGGTCGACCCGGGTGACGGCGGGCTCGGCGAAACTCGTGCACGTTGACGATTCTCGCGGCCGCGGCGTTGCCATTCCGTCGAACATGTGTTCGACTATTCTCATGAGATGGCAGGGGCAGCAGCTGGGCGTCGACGACACAGCCGCGCTCCCGGGCATGGAACGAATGGACGGCCTCGTCCGCTCGGTGACGACCCCGGAGTTCGCCGGGATGACGTTCCACGAGGTGCTCTGCAAAAGCGCGCTGAATCGCGTCCCTGGCGCTTCGGCCATGCCGTTCGACTGGACGGTGAATCCCTACCGAGGCTGCAGTCACGCGTGCTCGTACTGCCTCTCCCCGGACACCCTCATCTTGAAAGCGGACGGCCGACAGGTCCCCCTGTCGGATATCCGCGTCGGAGACGAGATCATCGGCACCGAGAGGGGATCGCGATACCGCCATTACGTGCGAACAACCGTTCGCGCGAAGTGGACCACTCGCAAACGCCTCCATCGCGTCACCCTCGCGGATGGTACCGAGATCGAGGGCAGCGCAGACCACCGGTTCCTGACGGAGCGCGGGTGGAAGCACGTCACCGACTCCCCCGTCGCGGGCCGACAGCGCCCTCATCTCACCGTGTCGAACCGTCTGCAGGGTTTCGGAACGGGTGCCCACACCTCCGTGGAGGCGTCGGGTCCGGACTGGCGCCAAGGGTATCTGACCGGCATGGTGCGCGGTGACGCGATGATCTTTCACAAGACCTACGACGACGGGAATCGAGCCCGCGAGATCCACCGATTCCGCCTCGCCCTGGCCGATCGAGAGGCGCTCGATCTCGCAAAGGAGCTTCTCGAGCAGATCGGCATCGTCACGATGATCCGCCCCTTCTCCGTGCCCGCGCATCGCCGACCCATGACGGCTCTTCACACGGCAAAAATGCAAGATGTCGCGCGTCTCGAGGACTACATCGCGATACCGCGCTTGCGAAGCCGGGAGTGGATGGCTGGCTTCCTCGGGGGCGTCTTCGACGCGGAGGGCTCGTGTTCGCGCGGGATCGTGCGAATAAGCAACGCGAACGAGGAACTTCTCTCGCTGACCGAAGAAGCTTTCGCCGCATTCCGCTTCGACGCTGTTCGCGAACCCGCTCGCCCGAACGGTGTGTCGAGTATCCGCCTTCGCGGAGGGCTCACCTCGAGACAGCGATTCTTCGATACCGCCCGACCGTCCATCACGCGCAAACTCGATGTCTGCGGAACAGCGGTCAAGACCAGCGCGGACCTGAGAGTCGTGAACGTCGAGGACATCGGCTACGACATCGACATGATCGACATTACGACGGACACCGAGGACTTCGTCGCGAACGGCGTCATCAGCCACAACTGCTTCGCTCGAAAAACTCACGAGTACCTCGACCTGGATTACGGGGCCGACTTCGACTCGCAGATCGTGGTGAAGGTGAACGTGGCCGACGTGCTACGCACCGAGTTGCGCCGGGGGTCGTGGGCGCGCGAGCCCGTGATGCTCGGGACGAACACCGATCCCTATCAGCGGGCGGAGGGGCGCTACCGGCTCATGCCCGACATCGTCGGGGCCCTCACCGACAACGGCACCCCGTTCTCGATCCTCACCAAGGGCACGCTGATTCGGCGAGACCTTCCTCTGCTGTCCGAGGCCTCGCAGCACGTCAAAGTAACGCTGGCGATGTCGATCGCCGTCTTCGACGAGACGCTGCAGCACTCGATCGAGCCCGGGACGCCGAGCGCCGATGCGCGGCTCGAGACCGTGCGCGCGGCGACCGCCGCGGGATTCCGGGTGACGGT
>JAKOMY010000067.1 GCA_022702225.1 Microbacteriaceae bacterium
GGCATGGCCGAGGCACCGGGGACGCGATTCAGCGCGCTCTTGCAGAGCACCTCGTGAAACGTCATCCCGGCGAACTCCGGCGTCGTCACCGAGCGGACGAGGCCGTCCATCCGCTCCATGCCCGGGAGCGCCGCCGTGTCGTCCACCCCCAGCTGCTGACCCTGCCATCTCATGAGAACAGTCGAACACGTGTTCGACGATCCGGCAACACCGTGCCTGGTCCTTTCGAGTCCAGGTTCGAGACCCGCGCCCCGACCCCACCCGGGTCGACCGTTCAGGATGCACCAGCGACAATGGAGGGGTGACAAGCCACGACCCCGAGACCTCGCCCCGCCGCGCCGCGCGCGCGGAGGCCGAGCGGCTCGCGACCGCGGCCCTCACCCTTCCTGATGTCGTCGCCGACGACGCCTTCGCCGCGGCATCGACACGTCGCGCGCTGCGCCGCGATGCCGACGCCCCTCAGGAAAGAGCGTCCGAGACCCGTGGCATCCGTCGACTCGCTCCCGTCCTCCTCCGACGCCGCCTTGCGGGGGTGGCCGCGGCCGTCGTCGTGATCGCCGGGTGCGCCATCGCGGTCGGTGCTGCCGCCTCGGGGGGTTTACCCGAGTCGGCGAGCGATGCCGTCGCGCAGATCGCGGGCCCTCCGGCCGTCGCCGACGACGGCATCCCCGTGCCCCAGCTCGCCGCCGTCGCCGCCACGGCGACACCGTGCGACGATCCCGCCTTCACTACCGCGCTCGCCGCGGGGGACGACGCCGCCGTCATCGACGCCGCCGGTGGCGGTGGGGCCTTCCGCGCAGCGGTGGCATCCGGGATCGCCCCCTGCGTCTCGCTCTCCGACCCGAACCGCGAGTGGCTCGTCGTCAACAAGCAGCGCCCGTACGACCCGGTCGACTACCAGCCCGGCGACCTCGTCATGCCCGCCGATGTGCGCGCCCTCGAGGACTCGGCCCTGCGTGCTCCCGCCGCGCGCGCTCTCACCTCGCTCGTGAAAGCGGCGGCCGACGCCGGCGTCGGCGAGATCGGCTACCTCAGCGCCTACCGCTCGTACACGACGCAGAAGTCGACCTACGCCGGGCGGGTGGCAGTCGGGGGTGTCGCCGAAGCGGATCGAGAGAGCGCGCGGCCCGGCTACAGCGAACACCAGTCGGGGATGGCCGTCGACATCGTCCCGTGCAAGGGCTCGTGCAAGACCCTCGACGACGTGGCGGCGTCGCCGCAGGGCGCGTGGGTGCGCGATCACGCGTGGGAGTACGGCTTCATCACCCGGTACGCCGAGGGTCGCGAGAGCGTCAGCGGTTACGAGCCCGAGGCCTGGCACCTGCGCTACATCGGCCCGGAGCTCGCCCGCGCGTATCACGAGGGCGGTTTCACCACCCTCGAGGAGTTCTTCGGGCTGCCGGCCGCGCCGACCTACTGACTCAGTTGACGACACCCGCGCTGCAGGTCTGCTGCGCGGCGCTCGAGCCGGTGATGGCGGGTGGGAGGGCGATGGCGCCCGTGCGGGGATCGACCTCGCCCGGCTCGACCGCGGGATCTTCCGTGGGCGACACCTGCTCTCCCGGGGTCGGTTCGGCGATGACCGTACCGTCGTTGACCGACACCCCTCCGGTCACTTCGATGGAACGGTTCTCGCGCAACGCGTCCCAGAGCACCTCGGCCGCGGCGTCGTCGGGCTCCACGCGATTGGCATCCGAGCGGGCGGTGACGGTCGGATACTGAACGAAGACGATGTCTTCGAACGGCACGTCCTTCACCGCGGACGCGACCTGGACGAGGGTCAGCGGATTCGTCAGGCTCTGCGTCGGCGTGACGTTTCGAAGGCCCGTCGAAGCCAAGCGCAGCACCGTCGAGGGGTTCGACAGCACCTCCTCGCTGACGAGCTTGCGCGCCAGGCGAGACATGTACTGCTGCTGATTGCTCACGCGGGCCAGGTCGCTGCCGCCCACTCCGTATCGGGTGCGGAGGAACTGCAGCGCCTCGAGGCCCTGGATGGTCCGCGGTCCCGCTTCCCAGTCGATGCCCGTGTTCGCGTCGCGCATGTCGCTCGCGAGGCAGATCTCGACGCCGCCGATCGCGTTGGTGATCTCGATGACGCCGCCGAAGGTGACCATCGCGCCGAATTGGATCTGCTGGCCGCTCATGTCGGAGATGGCGGTGATCACGCACGAGAGTCCGCCGTAGGTGTAGAGCTCGTTGATCTGCAGGGTGCCGCCGCCGAAGCGACCCCCGTCGGCGGTGTCGCACGCGGGGGCGTCGAAGATGAGGTCGCGCGGGAACGAGACGACCGTGACCTTCCGGGGCTCTTCCGAGATGTGCAGGAGGATGTTCACGTCGTTCAGGCGTCCGCCCGCGTCCGCACCCCCGCACCGGTCGCCCAAGAGGGCGATGAGCTCTTCTTCGCATTCGTCGATGCCGACGAGCATCATGTTCACCCCGCCCGAGAGCGCCCCGAGGTCGGGCGGGACGGCCGGCTGGTTCTCGACGACGACGGCCTCTTCGACGAAGTCGGCCGTGAGGTCGTACGCCGTGTACGACACGACTCCGATCGCTGCGACGACACCGACCACCGCGGCGACGGCGAGGAGCTTCGCGAGCTGGCCGAGCGGGTTCGGCGAACGCAGGCGGGCGTGCTGCGCGACGGTGCGACGGCGCCGGGGCATGGCTCCTCCTCGGGTTTCGTCGAGTCTAGGGGGACGGGATGCCGAGACCCCGGCGCGACGCCTGGCGGGGCGGGCCGACGATCGTCGTTTTCGGACGCCGTCCAAACTGAACGTTGGTGATGAAAGCGCTCTGAGTTATGTTTGTGCAACGCGCGCCACCGTTGCCGCGCAGATCGCTCAATTCATCCCCCCGTTTGGAGCGCACGATGGGTCGAACC
>JAKOMY010000072.1 GCA_022702225.1 Microbacteriaceae bacterium
GGCGGATCGTGGAGTACTCGCGGAAGTCGCCGCGATCGCACGTCATGGCCTTCTCGTAGCCGTCGAGCGACTCCTCGGCCTCTTTCACCTGACGGGCGAGGCCGACGACCGAGCGATCGGCCTGGAACTGCGCGAACGACGACTCGAGGATCTCGCGGGCGCGGGCGCGGCCGAACTGATCGATGAGGTTGACGGCCATGTTGTACGTGGGCCGGAAACTCGAGTTGAGCGGATACGTGCGCCGCGAGGCGAGGGCGGCGACCGATTGCGGGTCGAGCCCCTCGGTGAACTGCACGACAGCGTGACCCTCGACGTCGATCCCGCGGCGACCGGCGCGACCGGTCAACTGGGTGTACTCGCCCGAGGTGATGGCGACGCGCGCCTCACCGTTGAACTTCTCGAGCTTCTCGAGCACGACCGTGCGCGCGGGCATGTTGATGCCCAGGGCGAGGGTCTCGGTTGCGAAGACCACCTTGACGAGCTTGCGGCGGAACAGTTCTTCGACGACCTCTTTGAACGCCGGGAGCAACCCCGCGTGATGCGAGGCCATACCCCGCTCGAGGTTGTCGCGCCACTCCCAGAAGTGCAGCACGGCGAGGTCTTCGTCTTTGAGGGTGAAAGTCAGTTCGTCGACGATCTGGCGGATCTCGACGCGCTCCTCGGCCGAGGTCAGACGCACGTTCGCCCGGCGCAACTGCTGCACGGCGGCATCGCACCCGGCGCGGCTGAAGATGAAGAAGATCGCGGGGAGCAAATGATTCCGCTGCAGCAGCTCGACGACCTCGGGGCGGTCGATGCGCTCGATGCGCGGCCCCTGCTGCGCGCGCAGCGGCTTGTGTCCGCCGCGACGCTGGTGAGCGTGCCGCGGGCCGCCCGCATGCCGCTGGGAGCGGTACTCCTGCGCGCGACGGTTGTTCTCGTACCCGCCGGCGTTTCCGCCGCGGATGCGCAACAGCTCCTGGTTCACCTGCGCCGTGGCGACCCCCGCACGGTCGTCGAACAGGGGCAGCAGATCGCCCCGGACCAGGACGTGCTGTTCCAGGGGCACCGGCCGGGTCTCGGACACGATCACCTCGGTGTCGCCGCGCACGGTGTCGAGCCAGTCGCCGAACTCCTCGGCATTCGACACCGTCGCCGACAGCGACACGAGCTTGACCGACGGCGGGAGGTGGATGATGACCTCTTCCCACACCGCCCCGCGGAAGCGGTCGGCGAGGTAGTGCACCTCGTCCATCACGACGAAGCGCAGGCCGCGGAGGGCCGGCGAGTCGGCGTAGAGCATGTTGCGCAGCACCTCGGTCGTCATCACGACGATGCGCGCCGAGGCGTTGATGTTCGTGTCGCCCGTGAGCAGGCCGACCTCGTCGTCGCCGTAGACCTCTTGCAGCTCGTGGAACTTCTGGTTCGACAGCGCCTTGATCGGGGTCGTGTAGAACGCCTTGTCACCGGGCTCGAGCATGGCGAGATGGATCGCGAACTCTCCGACGATCGTCTTTCCTGCGCCCGTGGGGGCGGCCACCAGGACGCTGCGGCCGTCCTCGAGGGCATGGCATCCGGCGATCTGGAAGTCGTCGAGCTCGAAACGCTGCATCTCGGCGAAGTCCGCCGTGTGCGGGTGCGTGGAACGGGCGGCGGCTCGAGCGAATCGCTCGGCCGGACTGGGCGAGCTCACGCGATGGGCCCCGACGGCATCTCGGACGCCGCGAGTCGGCGGGCCTTGCGCCGGTCGAACAGCATCGACACCCCGGCCGCCGCGAAGAACAGCACGGTCAGGATGCCGGCCAGCATCAGCATGCTGATGATGTCGGCCGCGGGGGTCGCGAGAGCCGAGAACAGGGTCGCGATGAGGATCGCCACGCGCCACCCCTTGAGGATCGCCTTGCCGCTCATGATGCCCGCGACGTTCAGGGCGACCAGGAACACCGGCAGCACGAACGCGACGCCCACCACGATCATCAGCTTGAAGACGAAATCGTAGTAATCGGTGGCGTTGTAGAAGTTGACGCCGCCCTCGGGGGTGAAGCCCCACATCAGCTCGATCACGTGCGGGACGATCAGCAGGCCGACCCAGCAGCCGACGAAGAAGAGCGGCACGGCGGATGCCACGAACCCGACCGTGTACCGGATCTCTTTGCGCGTGAGCCCGGGCATGATGAACGCCCAGATCTGCCACAGCCACACCGGCGCCGACAGGAAGATGCCGATCGAGAAGGCGATGCGCATGCGCAGATCGAAAGCCGAGGTCACCGAGGTGAAGTTCAGCGCCGAGAAGTCGTCACCGCGGCGCTCGGCGATCACGCGGATCGGCTCGGTGATGAGGTGGATGATCGGATCGGTGATGATGAAGGCCACCACCATGCCGACAACGAGCGCGAGCGCCGCGATCATCAGACGCTTGCGCAGCTCGACCAGGTGCGCCCCGATCGACATGCGCTTGTCGCGCCGCGGCCCTTCGGGCACGTCGATCCGCGGCGGTCCTGCCGTCGCCACGGGTTAGACGGTGGGGTCGGTCGACCTGCGCGGCTCGGGAGCGACGGTCGGCGTAGTGCCGGCGTCGGTGGCGCGCGGGGCTTCGGATGCGGCAGCGACCTCGTCGTCGCGCTTCATCTCCTTCATCTCACTCTTGAACACTCGTGCCGACTGACCCATGCTCTTCGCGAGAGCGGGGAGCTTGGCGGCACCGAACAGAAGAAGGATGACAGCGAGAACGATCAACAGGTGCCATCCGGTCAAACCCTGGAACATGGGGACTCCTCGTCTCGTTCGGGCGGTGCTTCAGTCTAACCCGGGCGCTGGGAGCGTGCTCCGCCGCGCGGGAACCCGTCGGAATCGGTCAGGATTCGGGCGTGTACTGCGCGAGTCCGGCAGCCGCCCAGGCAGCGGCCGCGCGCCGCGCCCCGGCGGGCTCGAGCAGTTCGACCTCTCCTCCGCGACGCGCCGCGAGCCGTTTCAGGCTCTGCTCGTCCGCCAGGCGGAGGGATGCCACGGCCCGGCCGCCGTCCGCCTCCTCGATCTCGGCGCGCTCCAGGTAGTCGGACAACAGGGGCGCCACCGCCCGGGGGAATCGGAAGCGCGCGACGACCTCGTCGTCGGACGGTGCGAAGAGCTCGGGCACCGGGTCGGCGCCGTGCACGGCCGCGATGTCGGTGACGCACGCATCGCTGACGCGGTCGAGATGGAAGGTGCGTACGGCCTGTCGCAGGTGATCCCAGCCCTGCAGGTACCACTGCCCGTTCGCGATGTGCACCTTGATCGGGTCGACCGTTCGGGTGATGGGGTCGGCAC
>JAKOMY010000074.1 GCA_022702225.1 Microbacteriaceae bacterium
GCGTCGGCGATGCGCACGCCCGCGGGGAGCACGTAGTCGGTGAGGCGCGGGAACTTGTCGAGACCCTGCAGCTCGATACCGTGACGCTTCAGCTGCGGCAGCAGCCGGGCCGCGTCGTCGGGGTGCACGGGGCCGGCGTTGGTCCAGGCGACGTTGGGGAGGTGGCCGAAGATCCCGTCGAGGTTGATCTCGTTGGGGCGCACGAGCAGGTGCGACAGCGCGTGCAGACGCAGGTAGGCATCGATCGTCGAGGCGGGGGCCTCGTCGGCGTCGATCGTGAGGGACACCGTCTCGACGACGACTCCGCGTCGCTCATCGGGGCCCGCGGAGGATGCGAGCGCCGCCTTCTCGGCATCCAGGTCGTTCGAGTCGCCCAGGACCGGCTTCGGGAACCAGGCGTCGAGCACCGTCCCCCCGGTGGTTCGTGTCGAGAGGCCGGCAGCGCTGATGCGTCGTTCGTTGCTCACCGTCCCAGGGTAGTGGGGCACCGCCTGTGCGAAGATCGGGGCATGCTCGCGCTCGACCTCACCCAGTCCTCGGCCGCCCTCACCCGAGCGGTCTGCGACATCCACAGCGTCTCGGGAGATGAGACCCCTCTCGCGGATGCCATCGAGGCCGCCGTCTCCGCGTACGTCCATCTCGAGGTCATCCGCGATGGCGACACCATCGTCGCCCGCACCAATCTGGGGCGCGAGCGCCGGGTCGTGATCGCCGGGCACATCGACACCGTGCCGATCAACCGGAACCTCCCCGTCGAGGACCGCACGGTCGACGGGGTCGACGTCATCTGGGGGCGCGGGACGGTCGACATGAAGGCCGGCGTCGCAGTGCAGCTCAAGCTCGCCGCCGAGCTCACGGAGCCCCCGGTCGACATCACGTGGATGTGGTACGACCACGAAGAGGTCGACTCCGCCCTGAACGGCCTCGGCCGGCTGTCGCGCAACCGCCCGGATCTGTTCGAGGGCGACTTCGCCATCCTCGGCGAGCCCAGCAACGGCGAGGTCGAGGGCGGCTGCAACGGAACGCTTCGCGCGATCGTGCGCACCGAGGGCGTCCGCGCGCACAGCGCCCGCTCGTGGATCGGCGAGAACGCGATCCACAAGGCGGCGCCGATCCTCGCACGCCTGGCCGAGTACCGCGCCCGCGAGATCGAGGTCGAGGGTCTCGTCTACCGCGAGGGCCTGAACGCGGTCAGCATCTCGGGCGGGGTCGCGGGCAACGTCATCCCCGACGCGTGCGCCGTCGAGGTCAACTACCGCTTCGCTCCGAGCCGCGACGCCGCGGCCGCGATCCGCGTCGTCACCGACGTGTTCACCGGCTTCGACGTCGAGATCGTCGACGTGGCCGAGGGCGCTCGCCCGGGCCTCGACGCGGCCTTGGCGAGAGACTTCGTGGATGCCGTGGGTGCCACGCCGAAACCCAAGTACGGCTGGACCGATGTGGCGCGGTTCTCGGCCCTCGGCATCCCGGCCGTCAACTACGGCCCCGGCGACCCGCATCTCGCGCACCACGACGAGGAACGAGTCCCTCTCGCGCAGATCGACGCCGTCGAGCAAGGCCTGCGTGCCTGGTTGAGCGGGTCGTGACCACCGCGGCCACGACGCGCACGCGGGTCGCCTGGGGGGAGCGTCTGCCCCTGGCGGCGCGCATCGCGATCGTCTACATCGCTGCGCGCGTGGTCACGACGGGCTTCTTCCTTCTCGCGTCAGCGCTGTCGGGCCCGGGTTCGCGCTACGGCATCGCGCCCTCGCTCGAGAAGCTCGCCCTGGGGTGGGACGCGCAGTGGTACTGGCTCGCCGCGGTGTCGGGGTACCCGGTGGATCTGCCGATCGCCGCGGGCGGTCACGTCGCCGAGAACGCCTGGGCGTTCATGCCCCTGTATTCGTACCTCTCGGCCGGGCTGGGCTTCCTGCTCGGGTCGTGGGGCGCGGGGGCCATAACGATCTCGCTGGCCGCGGGCTACGGAGCCTGTCTCGTGCTGCACTCCCTGCTGCGCGAGCGCATCGGCGCGTCGGCTGCGATGTGGGCCGTGGTCTTCTTCGCGTGCGGGCCGCTGGCAGCCCTGTTCCAGGTGGGGTACGCCGAGGCGTTGTTCCTCTTCTTCCTCTTCCTCGCTATCCGGTGTGTCCAGCGGCGGCAATGGACCTGGCTCTACCTGCTCGTTCCCGCGATGGGGTTCACACGCCCCGGCATCCTGGCTTTCGCCCTGTTCCTCGGGCTCTACGGCATCCATCGCTTCCTCCGTCGTCGGACGGATCCGTTGCCGACGCGCGATATCGCGCACCTCGTGGCCCTGGGCGGACTCGCGGTCGTCGTGGGCTTCGCGTGGCAGGCGATCGCGGGCTTCGTCACCGGCGACCCCGGCGCGTATCTCGCCACCGAGCTCGCGTGGCGACGCAACTGGCTCGGCGATTCGAGCGGCGGGTTCCTCCCCGTCGACGGGTTCGTGCAGGCCGCGGGATTCTGGTTCACCCGCTGGGGGCTGGGCGCGGCGACGGGATACGTCTTCCTGGCAGTGCTCGTGCTGGCCGTTGCCGCCCTCTTGCTGTTCTCGCCGCAGGTGAAGCGGCTCGGCATCGAGGTGCGACTGTGGTCGGCGAGCTACCTTGTCTATCTGCTGCTGGTGTTCTTCCCGCAGTCGAGCATCTTCCGGTTGCTGGTGCCGATCTCGCCGTTGTGGGGGGCTCTCGCGGTGCCGCGATCGCGCCGATGGCGGATCGGCGTCCTCGCTCTCGCTCTGCTCGGACAGTGGTGGTGGATCTACAACATGTACGCCCTCGCGAACGCGTATTGGCAGATTCCCTGATCCCCGTTCACGTCCGTCGACCACGCGGTACGACCCGCCGCGCAGGATACCGGTAAACTTCTCAGGCAGACCAACGACGAAAAGGGGGCCGCGATGGCAGCCATGAAGCCGCGTACCGGCGACGGACCGATGGAGGCCGTGAAGGAGGGCCGGTTGATCATCGTGCGCGTGCCGCTCGAGGGTGGCGGGCGACTCGTCGTCTCGGTGAACGACGCCGAGGCGAAGGAACTCTACGACGTGCTCGGTGGTGTCGTCACCGCCTGACGACCATCGACGCAGAAAAGGCCGGTCCCTTCGGGGGCCGGCCTTCTTCGTGCGTTCGGAAGGCTCAGACCTCGGTCGGCCGCGTCGTGAGCTGCAGCAGCCCTTCGCCGGTGGTCGACAGCGCGCCGATGACGGCGGGGGAGGACTGCACCTCCTGGATGAGCGAACGGTAGGCCGTGGTCACCGGGTCGCGGCGCACCGGGTCGGCCGCACCGTGCGCGAGGACACGGGGGATGAGCACCGTTCCGCCGGCGCGCACGAGGCGCAGACCGTGCTCGACGTACTCGATGACGCCCTCGGGGTCGGCGTCGATGAAGACGATGTCGTACGACGCCTCGTTCATTCGCGGCAGGACGTCCGAGGCCCGACCGGTGATGAACCGGGCGCGCGCGGCGGGTACGCGGGCGTCGATGAACGCGGAGCGGGCGGCCCCGAGGTGCTCCGGCTCGCTGTCGATCGTCGTGATCGTCGCACGGGGCGAGCCGTGCAGCAGCCACAGGCCCGAAACTCCGCCTCCGGTGCCGACCTCGACGATGTTGAGAGCACGGGATGCCGCCGAGATCACGGCTGCCTGGGCTCCGACCGCGGGGCTGATCGGCGCCGCTCCGAGCTCGAGCGCGTGCGCCCGGGCGCGAGCGATGTGCTCGGGCTCGACCGTCGACTCCTGCACGAACCGTTCGTTCGCCTCATGACCGCTCACGTGGACCTCCTCAGATCAGGCTAGACGGCCGATGGTCGCTCGCCCCCTAGGCGAGGCCGGTAATCTGGTCCCATGTTCTTCGGCCTCACGATCGAGAAGCTGATGCTGATCGGCGTGATCGCAGCGGTCCTCGTCGGCCCCGAGCGCCTCCCGCGCTACGCGGAGGCGTTGGCCAAGTTCACCAAGCGTGCGAAAGAGACGCTTCAGGGTGCGCGCACGCGCATGCGCGACGAGATGGGCCCGGAGTTCGACGACGTCGACTGGAAGAAGCTCGACCCGCGTCAGTACGACCCGCGCCGCATCATCCGCGAGGCGCTGCTCGACGACACCCCGACGGCGACCATGCGTGCCGCGGGCGCCGCCGCTCTCGCAGCGCGCGAGAAACCGGCATCCACCCCCTTCGTGGCGGGCGAGCTCCCGCCGTTCGACGACGAGGCGACCTGACGCGGATTCCGGCGGCTGCCCCGGGCGGAGGTCCCTGAGGCTGTCGAAGAGGCCGGAACCGGGCGGGGCGGCGTCAGACCGCGTGTCACCAGAACAGGAGATGTCACCGGAACAGGCCGATCCGCCACGAATCGCCCTGTTCTCGTGGCGGCGCCCTGTTCTCGTGACGGGAGCGGCTCGCCGGGGCGGCGCGGCGGAGAGTGCGATCCGGATGCCGTGGCCCGGGGTCGCACCGTGACGGGTGGCGGCGAGGGTCAGACGTTCAGGCGGAGCGCCTTGCCCGCGAGACCCCGCGGTCGCACGGCCAATGCCGAGGCGGCGGCGTCGATCGCGCGAGCGGCCGGGTCGTCGGGCTGCGACAGGACCACGGGTCGTCCGTCGTCACCGCCGGCGCGGAGCGCGGGGCTGAGCGGCACGGATGCCAGCAGCGGCACGCGCACGTCGTCGCTCGACAGGGCGCGGGCCACCTCCTCGCCGCCGCCCGCGCCGAACAGGTCGAGCACGGTGCCGTCGGGGAGGGTCATGGCCGCCATGTTCTCGATCACCCCGATCGGATGCTGGCCGGTCTGGCGTGCGACGAGCCCGGAGCGGACGGCCACCTCGGCGGCCGCCGCCTGCGGGGTCGTGACGACCAGCACATCGGCATGGGGGAGCAGCTGGCCCACCGAGATCGCGACGTCGCCCGTGCCCGGAGGCATGTCGAGCAGCAGCACGTCGAGGTCGCCGAAGAACACGTCGGTGAGGAACTGCTGAACGGTGCGGTGCAGCATCGGTCCGCGCCAAGCGACGGCTCCCGCGGCGTCCTCTCCGGGTCGCCGCAGGAACATGCCGATCGAGATGACCTTCACCCCGTACGCCACGGGTGGCAGGATCAGGTCGTCGAGCTTGGTGGGGGCCGGCGGCAGGCCGTCGTCGTCGACGAGGCCGAGAAGGCCCGGGATCGAGAATCCGTGCACGTCCGCGTCGATCAGCCCGACGCGAAGCCCCTTCGCCGCGAGCGCCACGGCGAGGTTCGCGGTGATGGTCGACTTGCCCACTCCGCCCTTACCGCTCGTGACGGCGATCACGCGCGTGAGCGAGTCCGGGCCGAAAGGCATCTCGCGCTTCGCGCGCCCACCGCGCAGCTTCTCGGTGAGGGCCTTGCGCTCGTCGGGCGACATCACCCCGACCCGCACGTCGACCGCGTCGATGCCGGCGACCGAGGCCGCGGCATCCCGGACGTCTCTCTCGATGCGATCCGCGGCGGGGCAGCCGACGATCGTCAGGGCGATGCCCACCTCGGCGGTCGCACCCGAGACCGTGATCTCGCGCACCATGTCGAGCTCGCCGAGCGGCCGCCGCAGTTCCGGATCGGTGACGGCGGCGACCGCTCGGCGAACGCTCTCGGCGAGGGCGTCGGTCACGAGGCGGGCCGAGGAGCGTCGTCGTGGTCGTCGAGGCGCTCGAGCGCCGCTTTCAGTTCGGCGCGCAGCGTGTCCTTCGTGATGACCTCGTCGGTCAGGTCGCGCACGGCCATGCGCAGCGCCACGATCTCGCGGGCGAGGTACTCGGTGTCGGCGAGGTTTCGCTCGGCACGCTGACGGTCCTGCTCGATCTGCACGCGGTCGCGGTCGTCCTGTCGGTTCTGCGCGAGCAGGATCAGCGGAGCGGCGTACGAGGCCTGGAGCGAGAGCACGAGCGTCAGCGCGGTGAAGCCGATCGCTGCGGAGTCGAAACGCAACTCGTCGGGCGCGATCGAGTTCCAGCCCATCCACACCACGCAGAACAGCGTCAGCGACAGCAGGAAGGTGGGCGTCCCCATCGCGCGGGCGACCCACTCGGTGAACCGTCCGAAGCGGTCGCGCGAGGGCTGCGGCGCGCGCGGGGCCAGGACGCCGGTGCGGCCGCGCGGGGCGTCGAGAGCGGGCTTGCGGTTGTTGCGTGCCATCAGCGCCTCCTCGGGGTCTGCGGGGTGATCTGGGGGATGCTCGCGGTCGCGGTGGACCTCGTGGTCGTCCGGGGTCTCGGATCGTCGCTGTCGTGCGTGCGCCAGTCGTCGGGCAGCAGGTAGTCGAGCACGTCGTCGACGCTCACGCAGCCGACGAGGCGGTGCGCCTGATCGACCACGGGCAGCGACACGAGGTTGTAGCTCGCGAGCAGACGGGCGACCTCGGCCGCGGTGGCGTCTGCGGTGACCGGTTCGAGCGTGTCGTCGATGATCGCGCCCAGGCGCTCGTGCGGCGGGTACCGCAGCATGCGCTGGAAGTGGACCGTGCCGAGCAGGCGCCCGGTGGGCGTCTCGTAGGGGGGCAGGGTGATGAAGACGGATGCCGCGAGGGCGGGGTGCAGCTCGTGCCGCCGGATGAGAGCCAGGGCCTCGGCCACCGTCGCGTCGGCCGAGAGCACGATCGGCTCCGGCGTCATGAGACCACCCGCGGTGTCGGGGCCGTACTGCAGGAGGGCGCGGACGTCGTCGGCCTCTTCCGGCTCCATGAGGTCGAGAAGCTGCTCGGAGCGCGACTCGGGGAGCTGACCGAGAAGGTCGGCCGCGTCGTCGGGCTCCATGGCATCGAGGATGTCGGCGGCGCGTTCGTCCCCGAGCTGCTCGAGGATGTGCACCTGCTCGTCCTCGGGCATCTCTTCGAGGGCGTCGGCCAGGCGGTCGTCGCTCAGCTCTTCGGCGACCTCGATGAGGCGCTCCTCGGGAAGATCGAGCAGCGTGTTGGCGAGGTCGGCCGGCTTGAGCTCGGAATAGGTCGCAACCAGCTGCTCGGCGGACTGCGCCTCGCCGGGCGTCTGGTTCTCGCGCACCTCGCCCCACGCGGCGAAGGTCGTCGCGCCCTTGGCGAAGGGCGACGCGCTCGTGCGCGGGCGGCGGAGGAACAGCTGCCCCAC
>JAKOMY010000123.1 GCA_022702225.1 Microbacteriaceae bacterium
GGCGCTGGCCACCGTCGGCGTGGGGCTCCCGGTGATCATCGCCCAATGCAGCACCAAGATCGCGACCCGCGTGCCTCAGGTCGCCCGGTGGGTCGAGAAGATTCAGGAGGTGATGCAGAAGATTCAGGGAATCGTCGAGCGTTTCACCCAGTTCGGTCGCGAATTTCAGGTCGAGACGGCGGGAATCGAGAAGATGCTCAACGTGGGTGAGCTCCGGGTCAACTTCCAAGCACTCGACGTGGTCAACGCTGTCAAGGGCATCAACGCCGGAGTCGGAAAGTCGGCAGAGGCCGACGCAGATCAGCAAGGGGGGCGCTGATGGTCGCTCCTGATTTCTCCGGCGTCCCCTTCGATGTGCAGGAACGTCTCGCCGCTCGCGACGCGAAGTATGCCGCCGCGATTGCACGGGGTACTGCCTTCGAAGCGGTTCGAACGGCGGTCGAAACAGCCCAGGGGGCGGCCGTGTCGTTCCAGGGCGAGGTGAGAGCGACCGTGTCCTCTCGCGGGCTTCTGACTGAATTGCATGTTTCCTCCCGCGGAGTCGCTCTCGGTCCGCGCGCCCTCAGCCGTCTCGTGACCGCCACGATTCGCGAGGCGCTCACCAATCTGCAGGAAAATCTGACGAACGCGATCGAGGAGGCCGATCCTGGAGTGGCCGGGGCCTCGGTGTTGAGCGAGATGCGGGCTGGCCTCGTCGGTCCGCTATCCCTGCTCGATGCGGAAGGCCCGGTTCAGGGCCTCCGCTAGCGTCGACCGGTCTGCAGGGCGCCGCCTCACCGGCATCGCTGAGTGTCTCACCCAGCCCATCGTTGGTGCGAAAAGCGGAAGGATTCTCCACGCGACATCCGCCCGCGTCGTGTGCGCGACTCCGTCACTCAGCTGTCGCCACGCGGACCCGGCAGGAGAGTGGACGCGACAGTGGGGATGCCGCGGGGTGTCGCCGTGCCCAGAGAGGCGCTCCCCACATGTGCACTCACGTTCAGCCCCGGCCGTGCGCCTGACGGTGCTTCCCAACGGTCGATCGCTTCGCTGCGCTTCATGAGCACATTGCTGGGTGCGTCCGGCGCCTCCTGCCAGGGGATTTTGTTGCCGAGACCGTAACCTTTCCAATCCGGGTGGACCAGCCGACGATCAAGAACCAAGCGCGGACCGTCCGCGTCATGGTTGGGGAACACCCCGACGCCAGCGACGAGCGCATCCGCTCGCCCCCATGAACTGGCGGGCACCCTGTCGAGCAGTGCGTCGAGCGTGTGAGCCACCGCCCGGATCGTCGGCACGTCGTAGTCCCGCGAGCCGTAGGCAAGGATCACGCCTGCACGGATGACGACGGCGCTCAGGGGTGGGAGCGATGACAGGACCTCGACGAAAGCGGGCTGAAGCAAATCCGTCGCGAACGCGGGGACGAACCCTTCCACCTGCCAGCGTCCATCGGCCGTGCGCGAAGGTTCCAGAGGGGGGAGTGCCAGACCGAGGTCCTTCTCGGTTGCGAGGGTATCGACCATCCGAAGTTCCGGAAGCGATGCGGGGAGCTCGAGCCAAACACCGGTGGTTTCGCGGCGATCACCGTAGGGCAGGCCGCCGTTTGTCGTGCTGTACCGGTAGCCGATCAGACGTGCTGCTCGAAATGCGCGCTTTTCGACAGGTCCGTCGATGACCTCGCTCAGGCCCACCGGCCAAATGTCGAAGCTGTGTTCACCGCGCAACGAGGCCTCGGTCAATTCGAAGGGGCACGGAGGCTGCGCATCGTTCCACGACCACCCCTGAGAGGTGACGTCATGCCGCAACGTGGCACGGCGCTGCGCGGCCTCTTCGCGTTTCCGCTTGCCAAAGATCACGTCTGCCGTCTCCTCGATCTCTCTATCAATTCGGTGTCATGCCATCATGCCCACGGAGCCCCTCCGCCTGCGAGATCGCCGCGGAGACGGCTATCGGCGAGGTTGAGTCCGGTCTGCCGTCCGCCGCTTTCGGTACTCGGTCACACGGCATAGATGTCGTGGTTCTCGCAGCCGACCGACCCGCCGCCGACAGGGCGGCATCGACTCTCCCCGTGGGGGTGATCGCGCTCCTCAGACGCCATGATGAAGAGCCGACGCGACCGCCGGTAAGTCTGAACCCCCTGCCCGCGTACCGATGTAGAGTCCTGAAGACGTACCCGGCGGCACGTCCCAGACGTCCACCGCTTTGCGTCGCGACATCGTCACGTGCTTCGGAGCGTCGGAGGCTTGCGGCCAAGGCACCTTTCCGCCGAGACCGTATCCCTTCCAATCAGGTCGCACGAGCCGTTGCTCGGGCCTCAGCCCTGCACCGCCGATCGTCCGACGGGAGAACACTCCGAAGCCGGCGACGAGACGTCCGGCCTGGAAATCTCCCTCACCGACGGTGCCCCGGAGGGCATCCGCGACACCAACCATCCAGATGTCGTGGGATCGCGAACCGCGTAATACGGCCTCGCCGAACTCGAAAATCGGCGCGGGTGCTGCACCCTCCCACGTCCATCCGGCGGCCGACACCTCCTGGCGCAGGACCTCTCGGCTCTGCTGTGCTTCGTGGCGCTGGCGCTTTCCGAACATCACGTTCGAAGTTTAGGCGCGTTCACCGAGTTCGCGAGGAAACCCGGGTGAGACGAGTGGCCCGTCGAATTGCTGCTTCGCGGCGTGACGCGGCTCCTTCCCAGCGACGCCTGACAAAGGTGACGCTCGGGCTCCCGTCGCTCTGTGATCAGCCCCGGCGATCAGGCACGCGGAGCCGCCCCGCCCTGCGAGATGGTGGAGGCCACGGTCGGGATGCCCGGAGGCATCCCCGAGCCGATGGTCGCACGTCCGAATTGTGCGCTCAGGGAAAAGCCCGGTGCATCGTCGTGGGTGGGCTCCCACACCTCTACCGCCTCGCTGCGCTTCAACATGACATTCTTCGGGGCG
>JAKOMY010000127.1 GCA_022702225.1 Microbacteriaceae bacterium
ATGCCACCGACCTCGTGCGCCTCGAAGCGATCCCGGGAGCCGTGCCGCAGGCGTTGGCGCGCATGCTGCCGCACTACCTCGACTTCTACGCCGGGGTCTTCCCCGACCGGCGCTGCGCGCTGCACGATCCGCTCGCCGCGATGGTGGCCGCGGGGGCGCTGCGCGGAGTGAGCGTCGCCTCGGGCCACGTCGATGTACGACTCGAACGCGGAGAGCGCGGTCGCACGGTGTCGTCGAGCGGGTCCGAAACGCAGCGCTGGGTCCGCGCGATGGAGGGCTCGGCGGCAGAAGTGCTGCTGGAGCGGCTCGAAGCGCGGGAGTGGCCGGTCTGAGGCGGTGCGCTAGCCGCGGCGGCGGCTCTTCAACCACGCCGTGAGCCGGGACGTGTGGCGATCCGTGAACTCGTTCGCGAGCCGGGACGCCTCGTCACCGATGTCGGCGCCGGCGTTGATGGCTTCGATCGCGCGGAGAGCGCGCTGCTCCTGGTCGTCGTACGCGTCGCGGGCCATGGATCCAGAGTAGGAGCATCCGGAACCGGCCTGGCGATGCGGTCACCCGAAGCGCTCGATCCCCCGTCGACCGCACCAGGTCGGCACTGCTCGCCGTGAGACGGGCTGATAGCGTCGCAGCGTGCGCGCCGAAGACGTGATCGGCGATGCGCTCACCACGGCGCTCACCGCATCGGACACCCCTCCTCCGCCGTCGACACTGCTCGCGACCGTCGCGGAGGCGGTCGGCGCGCATCGGTGCGAACTGCGGCTCGGAACGAAGGCATTGAGCTGGAGCGCACGCGAGGCCGTCCCCGGCGACGACGTCGCGACCCTCCGACTCGGATCGGACCCCGACATCATCGCCACCGTCGCACCCGCCGCGGCGATGCCCGGTGCCGGCGCATGGCAACCGCTCCTTCTGCTCCTGACCCCCTACGCCGCCGAAGACGGGGTGTGGCACGCCCGACGTCGACGCCAGGAAGCGGTGCGACGACTGGACGATGTCCGCTGGCGTGCGTCCGCCGACATGGAACACGAGCGGCGCCGCCTCGAGCGCGACCTCCACGACGGCGCTCAGCACCATCTCGTCGCCCTGCGCATGACGATGGCGATCGCCGAGCACCAGCAGCACGAGCAGGGCGACGAGGAGCGGCTCGCCCGCCTGCGCGAACAGCTCGACACGGCCGAGCGGCTCCTGCTCACCACCGCGCGAGGCGTCTTGCCGCCCACCCTGGCGCGGGACGGGCTGAGCGGCGCTCTCGCCGAACTCGAGGACGCGAACGTGCAGGTCCGCACCGACATCGCGAGGCTGCTGCCCGTCGTCGAGTCGGCGCTGTACTTCTTCGCCCTCGAAGCCGTCGGCAACGCCCGTCGGCACGCGCCCGGGGCGCGCATCCTCGTCGAGGCTCGACTCGAGGGCGGCCGCGCGTTCATCCGGGTGAGCGACGACGGACCGGGTTTCACCGCGAGCGGCGAAGCGGGCGGTCTCGCCTCCCTCGCGCACCGGATCGAGGCCATCGGCGGCGTCCTCGACGTCGACTCCTCGTCGGGCGCCGGGACACGCATCTCAGCCAGCGTGCCGTACTGACGAAGACCTCTCGCGGTCGAGAACACCGGCCGCACTCCGCTGCAGGACCTCGACAGCCCACCGTCCGGAACCACCCAGACCCGGTCGAGCCGACGCGCGCTGCCACCGTTCGACGGCAGCGACAGCCGCCGCGTGCACCCGCTCGTCGTCGGCGTCGGGAAGAAGACCGAGGCGAACGCGCGAATCTCCGCCCGCAGCGCCGAGGAGGCGCGCTGCGTCGGCATCGACGATCGAGTGCGCCGTGCCGCGCACGTATTCGTCGAGCAGCGCGTCCTCGACGAGCTCGAGGGAGTGAGACCGCAACCGGTCGATCTCCCAGAGCAGTGCCGTGGCGCCCGCCCGCGACGCTGACGCGAAGAGCATGTCGAGCGCTCGGCGCGCCAGGAGGACCGGCGCCCTCGCCGACAGCGTCATGACGGCTTCGGCGGGTGCGACGCCGTCACGGAAGACGAGTTGCTCGCTCGATAGCGCGTCGACGAATCCGAGGCGCGGCGCGAGCGCGCACACCACCGCGTCGATCGGTCCCCAGCGGCCCTGACGATCCCGCACCTCGGTGCCGAGCGCCGCATCGGCGACCTCGTCGCAGAGCACGGTCTGCACGCCCGGCATGGGCGCCGGCGACGGACCCTGGACGACGAGCAGGGTCACGGAGGCAGCCAGGGCGTCCCGAGCGGCTTCGAGCTCTCCGTCCGGCAGACCCGCGGCATCCAGGAGCGCGGACACGCGTGCGTAGATGGGGCGCGCGGCGGTCTGCCGACTCGAGAGGGGCAGCGAGCTCACGTCGCCGCGATCGGGCATCTCCACGACCACCTCGACCTCCCCGTCGGTTCGCTCCCGCACCCGGAGCTCCCCGCCGAGCGAGCCGATGCGCTCGATCTCCATCCGCAGCGCCCGTTCGACCGCGTCGCCATCCCGTCCCCTGCCTCGCACCGCCGCGACCAGCCCGGACGCACGGTGAAGGGCCAACGTCAGGGGCGCTCCTGCGCGCGCCATCGCCCGCAGCACGCCGGCCACGGCGTGATAGAAACCCGACTCCACGTCCCAGCTCGTCCGCCGCCCCAGATCACCGACGACGGTGACGGGCGAGACAGACGCCGCCGCGAGTTCGCGGAGCGTCTCTTCCGCGCCGCACGTGGGCAGCATGGCGGGGAAGACCCCGCGCACCGTGTCGCGGAGTTCATCGATGAGGCGTTCCGTCAGCGCGTGGACGGCCGGCCATTCCACGGCTCCCGCGGGCGTCGAGAGCCGACGGCGGAGTTCGGCGAGATCGGCGACGGTCGTCGTCGTGATGCTGTCCACGAGCCGGATGCGCTCCCCCTCGCGCACTCGTCCGGCGCGGACCTCGGCCTGCTCGGCATCCTGCTCACTCGACAGGGCGTCTTGTCGGGCTCGCTCGAGCTCGCGCAGAGCACGGTCTGCGCGCACCGTCGCCCCGAGCCACTCACACGACTCCACCAGCAGCCGTCGTCGTCTCTCGACGGCGAGGTCGGGAGGGGGCGCGATCTCCAGGACCCCGACGCCGGGCACCGCGTGATGATCGGCATGCGCGGGCTCGGAGCCCTCCTCGTCCTGAGGCCACGAGGCCAACCTCTGAAGATGCCCGTCGTCGAGGCGTTGGAGCAACCGCAGCCGCGGTGTGGACGCTTCACCATCGGCAAGGCCGAGGGCGAGGTTCTGCAGGAGCGCGGGGAGCAGCGAGTCGCGGGGAGTCGCCGCGATGACGTCCACGATGCGACGGGGCACGCTCCGCGCCGTCATCTGCCGACCCCACCGACCTTCTGCGCCTGCAGGTAGCTCAGCACGGCGAGTACCCGTCGATGATGCATGGTGGCATCACCGGGGATTTCGAGCTTCACGAACAGCGACGCGACGTGCTTCTCGACCGCTTTCACCGAGACGAACAGCTGCTCCGCGATGGATCGGTTCGCGCGCCCTTCCGCCATCAGTCGGAGCACGTCCAGTTCGCGCTCCCCCAGGCCCGCCATCGCGGTGTCACGATGTTCGCCGATCTCGATGAGCCTGCTGGCGAGGACGGGCTCGATGACGATCTCTCGCGCATGGATGCGCTCCAACGTGTCGTTGAGCATCTGCACGCCGGCGATGCGCTCTTTGAGACGGTAGCCGATGGCCTCGGTGCCGATCTCGAGCATCGCGCGCAGGTAGTGCGACTCCGCGTAGTGCGACAGCATCAGCAGCCCGATGTCGGGGTATTGAGCCCGAATCCTTCGGGCGGTCGCCAACCCACCCTCTTCGCCGGGCGGCATCCGAATGTCGAGGATGGCGATGTCCACCTGCTCCGCACCGAGCGTGACGAGGAGCTCATCGCCGCCGTCGTGCGCGGCGACGACGTCGTGACCCGCGGCGGCGAGCAGCATCACAAGCCCCTCGCGGAACAAGGTGCCGTCGTCGGCGATCGCCACCCGCATCGAAGCCCCGTTCCTTGCGTCACGCTGCGTCCGGCCGGCGCGCGCCCTTATGCTATCGCGGCCCCCGACGACAGACCCCGCTGAGCCGGGTAGGCCCCGTTCACACTATTCATCTAGTGTCTGCCTCGTATCCGGGTTCGAGACGGAGCGCGGACATCGGAAGGAGCCCCCATGCCATATTCGATCGGCGTAGACCTCGGAGCGACCTCGATCGCGGTCGCTGTGGGCGACGAAATCGGAGTGCGGGCAGCCCACCTCTCGCCGCACCTCGTCGAGCCCTCCGTCGCCTTCGTCGCCGCCGATGGCACCATCCTGACCGGCCAGGCGGCGACAGACGCCGCGCACGAGGACCGGACGCGTCTCGTGCGCGGGTTCAAGAGGCGCCTCGGCGACCCCACGCCGATCTTCATCGGCGGCGTCGGCACGGCGCCGGAGGCGCTGATGGCCGCGCAGCTCCGCGACGTCGTCGCCGCGGTGACCGAGCAGTACGGCGAGGGGCCGCAGCGCGTCGTCGTCACGTGTCCCGCCGCGTGGGGTCCCTACCGCCGGGAGCAGTTCGCGCGAATCTCCGAGCTCTCCGGCGTGCGCGTCGATGAGATCGTCGCCGATGCGGTCGCCGCCGCGATGTTCTTCGCGCGCGATCGTCGACTGGCCGAGGGCGCCCTCCTTGCCGTCTTCGACCTCGGGGGGCGGAACACGGAAGCCGCCGTCCTCCGCGTCGAGAGCGGTGGGCCCGAGGTGCTCGGCACCCCGGAGGGGATCGAGCATCTCGGCGGAGACGATTTCGACGACGCGGTGCGGGGCCTCCTCGATCAGCGCCTGGGTGGACGTCTGTCCGCCCTGGATCCGGCCGACCCCGGCGACGTGGCGATCCTGTCCTCGGTCGACGAGGCGTGTACGAGCGCCAAAGAAGCACTGTCCGTCCACGAAGAGACGGTGGTTCGCCTGAGCCTGGACGGAGCCGAGAAGGCGATCACCCTCACGCGGCTCGACCTGGAGAGCAGCATCCGCCCCATGGTGAAGACTGCCGTCGCCGCTCTGCTGCGCTCGATCGCCTCGGCGGGCCTCGACCCCGACGACGTGGATGTCGTCGTGCTCGCGGGCGGGTCGACGCGAATCCCGCTCGTGGCCGAGGAGGTGTCGTCGATCGGCAAGCCCATAGCCGCCACCCACCTCCCCAAATTCACCGTCGCGCTCGGGGCGGCCGAACGGGCGCGAGCGCTCGCAGCGCGAGACGACGACACCGTACCGGCCCGGCACGATGCCCCGTTCGAGACCGCTGCTGCGGCTCCCCGTCCGACGACCATCCTCACGAGCTCCGCCCCGGGTACGACAGGACACCCCCGAGTCCGTCGCCGCTCGATGCTCCTCGCTGGTCTCGCCGTCGCCGCGGTCGCCAGCGCCGCCATCGTCGCCGCCGCCTCGTGGTCGGGACGCGGTGAGACCCCGACAGCGGCGAGCACCGCGGCAAGCCCGGTGGCGAGCGCCCCGCCCACCGTCGTCGCGGCGCCCGCACCCGCCGCCGCGGCCGAGACCACGACCGCCACCCTCGCCTTCCCCATCCTCACCGAAGGCAGTTCGACGACCGGACTCGACTGGTTCGTGCAGTCGAGCGACACGGCCGGCGTGTGGGGCGTGACCCCGTTGGACGAGAAGGAGGCCTCGCGCCCGAATCTCCAGCTGACGCAGACGGATGCCGGCTTCCACGCGGTGTGGACGGGGGACTCCCCCGCCCAGCTGTACGCGCAGAGCACCGGCGCGTCCATCGACCTCAACGACATCGCCGACGGCGGCGGCGCGCTCGTCTTCGACGTCACACGCAACAGTGGAGCGGCCACGTTCTTCGAGGTCGCCGCGCACTGCGGGTATCCCTGCGGGGGCGCGGTCGACATCACGAGCACGATCAACGCCCTCGCCGAGGGAGCTACGCAGCAGGTCATCGTCCCGGCGGCCTGCTTCACGGTCTCGGGCTTCGACCCCCGCGCCGTCGACACCCCCTTCGTGGCGTTCGGCACCGGCGCCCTGGACCTGACGTTCTCGGATGTGCGATGGGAGGACCTCGTCGGCGACGACCCGACAGCCGTGCGCTGCAGCACGTGACGACGGGTAGGGACAGCCCTACCCGTCGCGTCGGGACGACGACCCGACACGGGGGATGAGCCCAGAGACAGCGTTTCCGCGCGGTCGGACGATCGAAAAGAACCGTCCACCGAAGGAAGGACTCGTCCATGGGCATCCCCCCGGCCCCGACCGCACACACCACCCCGGCCGCTTTCGATCAGCTCGTCACCACGCACCGGCGCGGTCTCGTGCGCTACGCCACGCGTCTGCTCGACGGCGATACCGCCACCGCCGAGGACGTCGTACAAGAGACCATGCTGCGCGCGTGGAACCACCTCGACCGCCTCACCGAGCAGCGCGGGTCGGTGCGCGGGTGGCTGACGCGCGTGACCCACAACATCGCGATGGATCATCACCGCGCCCGTCGGGCACGCCCGGCGGAGATCGCCTGGTCAGAATTCGACGCCGAACGAACGGCATCCGTCGACGATCCCGCACACGAGGTCGAGGACCGTGTCGTCGTGACGGAGCTTCTCGCCGTCGTGTCGCCGGTGCACCGTGCCACGCTCGCGGAGGTCTACTTCGCCGATCAGACCGCCGCGGCGGCGGCCGAGCGGCTCGGCGTCCCGATCGGCACGGTCAAAAGCCGCGTGTTCCATGCGCTGCGAGCCATCCGCTCCCAGAGCGCGGCTCTCGTCGCCTGAGACGCACGAAACATCACCCGCCGGGTCCGCACCCGGCGGGTGATGTCGTGTCCGGCATCAGGCGCCGATGACGCCGGCCGCGGGAATGTCCTCCGGCAGAAGCAGGACGAGGTCGTCCATCGACGGATCCTCGATCGTGCGTGTGCGGCGGGCGTGGTTGGCGATCGCCGCGTCCATGACCTGTCGCGCGTACCGGCCGTTACCGAAAGACGCCGTGCGGTCGACGGCCGTGAAGTGCCCGCGCAGAGCGGCGACCGTGGAGCCCGTGCACTCGTAACCCGAGCTGGTCGCGTGCTGGTTCACGATCGTCACCAGCTCGTCCGGCGTGTAGTTCGCGAACCTGACGCGATGCGAGAAGCGCGAGTCCAGGCCCGGATTGGTCGCCAGGAACTGGTCCATCTCACGCTCGTAGCCCGCCGCGATGACGACGACCTCGTCGCGGTGGTCCTCCATGAGCTTGACGAGCGTGTCCACCGACTCCTTTCCGAAGTCCGCGCCGTTGCCCCCGCCCGACGCGAGCGTGTAGGCCTCGTCGATGAACAGCACGCCGCCCCGCGCGCGGTCGAAGGCCTCGGTCGTCCTCCGCGCCGTGTGCCCCACGTACTCGCCGACGAGGTCGGCGCGGGACACCTCGATGACCTGGCCCTGCGCGAGCACTCCGAGCGCCGTGAGAAGGGAGCCGTAGAGACGCGCGACGGTCGTCTTACCCGTGCCGGGAGGACCCGCGAAGATCAGGTGCCTGCTAAGAGAGGGCGCGGGCAGCCCCGCAGCCTGCCTGCGGCGCGCAGACGTCAGCAGGTCGACCATCCCCTGCACCTCGGTCTTGACGTCGTCGAGCCCGACGAGCTCGCGGAGCGTTCCGAGCAGCTGCTCGACGCGTTCCTCGTCGACGCGGCCGACGCCGGCGCCGATCGCGGATCCGGGCAGCGGGCCCAGGTCGTTCGGCACGAGGCGCGTGAGGGTGAGCGCGTCCACCTCGGTGAGACTGCCGAGCCGATAGGCCTGACGGCCGAGCATCTCCTCGAACACCTTGCGCGCCGTGCGACCGTTGCCGAAGGTCTCGTCCCGGGGCAGCTTGGTGAAGTAGTCGTGCAGCGCCGCGCGCGTCTCGAACTCGAGGCTGTAGTGGTTCACCCGGCACAGCCCCTCGACGATGGTCACCATCTCGGCGGACGAGTAGTCGGCGAATTCGACCGTTCGCGAGAAGCGCGACGACAGACCGGGGTTGGCCGCCATGAACGTGCGCATGTCGTTGGTGTAGCCCGCGACGATGACCACGACGTCGTCGCGGTGATCCTCCATGAGCTTGACGAGCGTGTCGATCGCCTCGCCTCCGAAGTCGTTGCTCGATCCGCTGTCCTTCGACAGGGCGTACGCCTCGTCGATGAAGAGGACGCCTCCGAGCGCCTTACCGAACATCTCCGCCGTCTTGATCGCGGTGCCGCCGATGACGGCCGCGACGAGGTCGGGGCGCGCGACCTCGATGAGCTGGCCGGTCCGCAGGATGCCGAGCGCGGCGAGGATCCGCCCGTACAGTCGCGCGACGGTCGTCTTACCCGTCCCCGGCGAGCCGGCGAACACGAGATGTCGCGAGATGGGAGGCGAAGGCAGGCCCGCCTCGGCGCGGCGTTCGGCCATCTGATGCATGCGCACGAGCGTCTCGACCTGGCGCTTCACGCTGTCGAGCCCGACGAGCTCGTCCAACTCCGCGAGAAGGCGGTCCAGCTCGCTCGCCCCGTCCGGGCGTGCGCCGGCATCCGTGCCACCGGTGGGCTCCGCCGGGGACCGCCGCTCCACCTCTGTCATCTCGGACTCTTGCTCCTCATCCCCGGCCAGCGGTTCGTCGAGCTCGACGTCGGCGTCGGGATCGACGTGCACCGCATCGCCGGCGACGTCTCGCAGGCGAGTCCGTCGAAGTGCACCCGTCGATGAGCCCTGCCACACCGCCCCCTGCCGCCCGCCGCGCACGGAACCGCCTTCGAGCACCAGCCGAGCACTGTCCCGCGCGATCGCCCCGGCGACCTCGGGCTCGACGATCCGCACATCCGTCAGCGCCGCGGTCGCCTCGTCCGACGCGATCACGCCCGTCCCGGCCGGACGGGAGATCGTGGAGTCGACGAGGGTGACCGACGCCGAGCCCGCGACGACGACGGCATCGTGCCCGGCACCGCGCAGCTCGCATGCCCTCGCCGTCAATTGCGCGCGCTCGATCAGGTGCAGCGCGTGGGTCGCGCCGTCGTGGATGCCGACCCCGGACAGGTCGATGACTGCGTCGGCCATGCCGACGACGCCCTGGCCCCGGGGGTTGCGGATCGTGACGTCCGCGAGGGTCGCGGAGCCCCCGGACGTCACGAGCACCCCGATGCCGCCGCCATCCACGATGACCGTGCCGGTGGCATCCAGGCTCGCTCCGCCTTCGACGGTCATCGCGGCGCCGGTGATGTCGGCGATCCGGCCGCGTGCGACCGTCAACTGCCCGCCGTCGGCGACGAGCAGGCCGCCGGGCGCGGACGCGATGACGACGTCGACGATGTGGGCGGAGCTCGGGCCTCGCACGACCAGCGCTGTCGTGGCGATGTCGTGGAGCCTGCCGCCGGTGATCTCTGACCGACCGCCCTCGAAGACGAGCACGCCGGCACCGGCGTCGTTCGCGACGCGGCTGTCGTGCAGTGACAGCTGCGCGTCGGCCCGCACCACGAGCGCGACCTCCGTCGCTGCCTCGACGGTGCAATCGTCCAACGACAGCGTCCCGGAGGCCACGTCGACGGCCACGTCGCCGTCGGTCCGGGCGAGGGTGAGGCCGGACATCCGCGCCTCCGCCGTGCTGCACACCGCGGGACCGTCGACGCCCTCGATGCGGACCTCACCGGCATCCCCCACGCCCGACAGCGATACGGAACGGTCGATGAGGAGCGACTCGCGGTAGAGACCCGGGCGGATCGAGATGACGTCGCCGTCATCGGCCGAGGCGAGGGCCGACGCGATCGACGGATGACAGTCGGGGAGGTCGGCGGCGACGGTGAGCACGGTGCGCTCCCGTGCGGTCAGTCGAGAGGCCATGTCGTGCCCTTCCAGGCGTCGGGGCGGATCGCCGCGGAGAGGCGCCGCCAGGTCTTCGCGTTCACGGGACGAGGCGGACCCGCGGTGCGCAGGTGCCGCACCAGTTCCGCGTCCGGCGCGATCCAGTACCGCTCCAAGAAGTACGCGCAGGCGTCGCTCCAGACCCAGACGCCGTCCGAGCGGAGCGAGGCGGGGACGGCCGCGTCCTGGCCGCCCACGTGATCGCGCAGTTTCTGGGCGGCGTGCAGGATGACGGCGCCGGAGCGCAGCAATCCGAGCACGTCTTCGCGCTCGACCGGGTCGACGATCACGGGGTGCTCGGGCGCGAACCACGGTGCTCCGTCGTGCTGACCGTCGAAGACCCGCGCGATCACGGTCAGCGGGGACGGGCGCAGACGGCGCGCGACCCGGCCGAAGAGGCCCGCCGGACGTCCCCCGTCCGAGGTGTGCTCGTTCATCGTCCCCGCCCCTCACGCCGCCCACGGCAGATCGCCGAGCCACCGGTCGTCCGTGTGCACACGCAGGTCACCGCGCGCCTCCGCCACCGAACGGAGCCTCGCGAGCGCCTGTTCGGTCCCGGCCCCCTCCTCGGCGAGGAGCATCCGGGCGGCGGGACCGCCGCCGCCCTCGAGCACGCGCAGACGGATGCCGGCGGGCAGCGCGATGTCCTCGGCCCCTGTCACACCGTGCAGCACGCGGTCGAGCCGACGGCCGCTCGTGGTCCAGATGAGCGCCTCGGCCGGACCGGTCGCCGGGCCGTCGGCGGCGGCGGCGACCAGCGGCATCCGCAGCCGGAAGACGTCACCCGGCGTGACACCGGCGGCGGACGGGATGCCACGGACGACGACCGTCCGTGCGGTGGGGAGCATCGCGAGTCCCTCCGCGAGGCAGATGTGGAAGTCGAGGTCGTACTCGGCGTGCGGCTCCGCGGCGAAGATCCGCACGAGTGAGAGGCCCGTCAGCATGGCGGAGCGGTCGCCGGTGGAGGCCCGCATGCCGGGCTGCTGTGCGAGCAGGTGCGACACGGTACGACTGGCGATGTCGTATCGCGGACCGAGCGCCGTCCGCACGCCGTGGCGCTGCTCTGCGGTCGAGCGGACGCCGGCGGGCACCTCGCGCAGACGGCGCGGGAGGGTGACGGCGGGCGGTTCGACGGACGAAACCGGCGCGCGCTCCGGCACCGATGAGGCCGGAACGGATGCCGCTTCGACCGCGCCGGCGCTCGCGTGCTCCGGCGCGGGGGCGGTCGGCGATGCGGGTGCGGTTTTCTGCGCGGGCGGGGTCGCCCGTTGCGGTGCCGTCGGCCGTGCGGGAGCGGTCGCCTGTAGGGGCGTGGTAGCGGTCGGGTCCGGTGCGGCGGGCCCGGTGGGCGCCGCTCCGGACGGGGACACGCGGGCCACGGGGTCGTGCGGGGCGGTCTGCCGTCGCTCGGCGGGGATGCTCCCCGTCCGCGAGGCGGGGCCGGGCGCGGGGGTGAGTGTCGACCCCTGCAGGGCACGGGTCAGGCCCGCACGCGGGGGGCCTCCGGCCGGCGGGGTCACGGGGGCCGGGGCGGCCGGAGTGGGGGCGGGGGCGGGGGCGGGGGCGGCCGACGGTATTGCGGCGTCGGACGACGCCCGCGGGTGCTCAGCAGCCGCTGCCTCGGCAGGCGCGGGCGACGCGGCCGCAGTCGGCGCGGCGCTCGACGAGGGCGTCGGCGATTCTTGCGCGGCGGACCTCAGGTCCGAGACCGAGAGCGCACCGGTCGCGGGCGCGGGTGGAGCGGGTGTCGACCGGTTCGCATCGGCGTTCTCGCCGTCGAGGGCGGCCGCGGTCAGCGCGCCACGGGCTCGACGGACGGGTGCGCCCTCGCCCGGGGGCCGGGTCTCGCCATCGCCACCCACGACGCCTTCGACCGTGACCGGGCTCTGCGACGACCGCCGCTCCCGGGCCACCGGGAGGACGGCGTCGTCGGGATGATCCGGACCCTCGATGGGGTGTCCTGGAGGCTCGGACGGCGCCGCGACCGGGTCCGTATGGCTGACGTCCTTCTCGTCGACGAATACCGCTGCATCCGCCGCCGCGGTGTCACCGCTGGCATCCATCGCCGCGGCGACGAGCCGGCCGTCCGGGGTCAGCGCGAGCGCCTCGGTGGGCGCCCACCGGCCGGGATACGCGTCGCGGACGACTCGCCGCGCGGTGGCGTCGAGCGGGTGGATCGCCACGGTCCCGAGGCGTTCCAGACGCGTGAGAAGGGGGCCGAGCAGCCGCGGCAGCCCCGCCGGCCGCCGCGCACCGTCGCACTGCAGGTAGACGCTCAGCGCATCACCGACCGAGGCGGCAGCGCCGGGCTCGACGAGCCGCTCCCCCACCGGGGCCACCAAGAGCCCCGTCGGGACGATCTGCACCTGCCAGTCCGCGCTCGCCCGGCGCCGCGCCCGCGCTCTCTCGTCGAACCGGTAACCGCCGGCGGGCGCGGCAACGAGACCGGGCGGCGTCTCCCAGCGCTCGAGGCGCACGGATCCGTCGGGGGCGCACACGCTCTCGATCGCGAGCGTCGGCGGCGTCGTCTCGTCACCGTCGAGTCGGACGGACGTTCCGTCGATCTCGACCCCGTGGGCGATGCGGAGCGGCTGGTTCAGCGCCGCAGCCAGGTCTCGCGCGGTGGTGACGTCGAGGCTGCCGGAACCGTAGCCGGCGAGGACCACCGCCGACCGCACCTCCGCGGGCAGCGCCCGCAGCACCGCCGCCAGCCGCTCCTGGGTCGGTGCCGGCTCCGCCGGACTGCCCACGACGACGAGCAACTGTTCCTCCCGCACCGCGATACCCGCGAGTCGAACGGCGTGGCGCGCCTCGGCGCCCGCGGTCACCCAGAGTCCGGCGGGGATGTGCGCGGCCCCGGGCAGGTTCGAAGGCAGGTGCTGCTGCCACCTCGGGGCCGGATAGCGCCGACCGGTGGGAACACGCGCGCCCCGGGGACTGCGGGTGATCCAGCCGTCCCCCCTGCCGACAGAGAACAGCGTGCCCGGGCACGGAAGGAAACGCCCCTCCGGCGCGACGACCGGAACACCGAGCACGCGGGCCAGCCGAGCGCTGTCTGCCTCCGCGCCGTCCGCGCCCTCCCCGGCGAATCCCTCGGCCGGGACGACGACGGTGCCGTCGAGGTGAGGTCGTACCGCGTCGACGACCTCGGGCGCGGCCTCCCGGAGAGATTGCTGCAGAGCCGGTGTCGCCAACAGGTAGCGTGCGGCCCGCAGCGGAGGCAGACCGTCGAGAAGGGACTCGGTCTCAACGTCGCCCTCGGCGGCGACGACGATCCCGAAACCCGTCCGTTCCACGGTGATCGACGACACGGCATCCCCTTCCCTCATCTCGACCACGGACGAGACGGCGTCCACGGTTCATCTCGTCGTGGAGCTGTCGGCCGATGTACTCATTCCCGCCAGCGCATCGTCGAAGAAGGCCTGGGCGTCGAAGGCCGACCCGTCCCCGGTGAGAGTGCCGTCCGGGAGCAGAATGCCGTCGTCGTCGTGCTCGTCCTCCTCCTCGGGCACGTAGCCCGACATCGGCGCATCGGGAATCCACACCTCCCCCGGAGGGAGGGCATGGGGAAGGTCGACCGGCGACGAGACGGGCGCGTGCGCGGCCGGTGACGGGAGATCCCGGATGCCGTCGACCGACGCGGACGAGGGCGGCGGCGTCGCGGCGGGGAAGGCTGTCGCGGCGGGGAACGGCGTCGCGGCGGGGGGCCGGGGCGGCGCAGGTCGGGACGGCGGGTCGTCAGCCTGGGGCTCCGGGGCCGTGAAGTACTCCGCGTCCGACGGCTGCTCACTCGGGGCCGTCGCGTACTCGGAGTCGGAGTCGTCGACCGCAGTGGTCTGGGACGGTCCGCCGGGTCCGGGCGGCGTCGGGGCGCCGGGGACCGGCGGCGGCGGTGAATCGTCGGCGACGGAGGTCGACTCGCGGTCGTCGTCACCGTCGTCCGAGCCCCAGCCCACGTCGGACCCGCCGTCGGAGTCGTCGTCGGGCTCGTACCCGTCGTGATCGCGCGCGGAGCTGTCGTCCTCGGCATCCGCCCGGTCCTCGGCCGAGGCCTCCTCGTCGCGTCGGCGTTGCTCCTCGTCGCGTCGGCGCTGTTGGTCCTCGAGCTCATTCAGCTCGGCCTCGGCCTTCCGCTTCGCCTCCGCGTCCGCTTCGGCCTTGCGCTTCTGCTCGGCTTCGCGCCTATCATCGGCTTCGCGACGCTCGCGCTCCTCCTCGGCCTTGCGGTCCGCCTCGGCCTTGCGCTTCGCCTCGGCCTCGCGACGCTCGCGCTCCTCCTCGGCCTTACGCTCCGCCTCCGCCTTGCGCTTGTCCTCAGCTTCCCGACGCGCGCGCTTGTCCTCAGCTTCCCGACGCGCGCGCTCCTCCTCTGCCTGGCGACGCTTGCTCTCTTCCTCAGCCCTCCGCTTCGCCTTGGCCCTGCGGTCCTCCTCGGCCCGACGTTCCTGCTCCGCCTGATCCTCTGCATCTCGCGCCCGCTGCCGGGCCGCCGCGCGTGCGTCTCGAGCCTCGTCTTCGCGCGCCACCGTTTTCGCAGCCTCGCGCGCAGCGTCGGCATCACGGGCCGCGTCGCCGGCGAGGTCGGCGGGCGCCACGAGATCGAGGGCACCCAGTTGCTGCTCCCATACCTGCAACACGACGGGCACGTCGATCTCGTCCGGTTGCCGTTCGCCGTCGCGGCTCACGACGGTCGTGGTTCCGGCATCCACCTTCAACCGCAGGTGCGCGTCGACGATGAACGACCGGCCCTTGTGCGTGATCTTCTCGGAGGTCTTGACGTCCTCCCCCTGTTCGCCCGTCCGGCTCGAAGACACCTTCCACGACGGTGTAAACCCCCCGAACGCGAAGCCGCCGTCGGTCTCGCCGAACATGCCGAACTGGAGGGTCGCGCCCGTCTCATCCGCCTGTTTGTGCCCGGCTACCGTACCGGTGCCGAGGTCGATCGAGTGCTTCAGCGTCGTCTCCGGCGCGGTCGTGTCCAACCGGATCGACGGCGCCACGAGCGCGCCGGAGACGGAGACATGGGATCGGACGTCGCGGAAGGCGCCGCGGCGGGCGATGAGGTCGTCGGAGCGGAACGTCTCGCCCGAGACGATCCGCGGGAGCGCGGCGAAGAGTGAGCCGTCCGAGATCGACACGCGCAGCGCTTCGTCGTAGACGTCGCCCGGCCGCTCGCCACCGAGCGAACCGAGTCTCGCGTGCACGGCAGCCCGGATGGCGTCGCCTCCCGTGTGGTCCCACCGCACGGGTCGCCAGGCTCCCACCGCCGGCAGATGGAACTGCTTCGCGCTCGGCGCGGGCGGCGCGGACGCGATCGCCTCCGGTGAGTTCTGCGGCTCGAGGATGTCGAGAGAACCGGCGAACGAGAGCGGGGGAAGGTTCTGATGCGTTCCCCCGGTGATGCTGCGCGGCAGCATCGCGTCGATGGCACCGCTGACGTGCTCGTGGATGCTCACGTCGACGTCGAAGGTGACGGGGATGTGATGCTGCTCCAGCGCTTCGTGCTCGGCGGTGACGGTCACCGTCGGGGACACCGGCTCGGACGAGCTCTTGTCCCATCGGCGGTTGAACACGGTCACGTCGTGCTGCGGGGCGATCTCCGCGCCCGGGTGGTCGATGTCGGCATCCGCCCGGGTGTTGAACCCCAACCGACCGTCGGCTCCGATGTCGACGGCGTGGAAGCTGCTGCTCTTACCGCCGATGCCATGCGACCGATCCGTCGACAGCTTCTCCCCCGTCAGGGTCGTCCGCTTCTCGGAATCCCTCGGATCCGGTCGATGAGCGACGGTGACCTCGATCGTCGCGGTGCGCTGGCTGAAGGAGCTTCCCGGCAACGGGATCGTGACCCGGTTGGGGCCGACGATCGCATCGCGGAGAAATCCGGATCCCGGCGCCTCGGTGAGCAGGCGCCGAACCTCGGCCGCGATGAGCCCGCGATCCGCGTCACCCACGCCACGCGGTCGCCAGGTGGCATCCATGGAGTCGAGATCCTGTGCCGAGATCGTGCTGTGCCCGACGACGGCATCGGAGTCGTCGCGGTACGGCGCGAGGGGGTCGCCGGTCCCGGTAGCCGATGCGCTCGGGGCATTCGTCGACGCGGTACCACCGCCGGGCGACGGCTGCGGTCGAGGAAGCGGGGTCATCTCATAGCCGCCCGGCTCTCCCACGGGGAGAACCGACGGCGCCGTGCTCGGGCCCGCCGAAGCGGCCGTGCTCGGGTTCGCCGACGACCCAATGACCCCCGGAGCGGGTGACGGGGCGGCCGGACCCGACACCGGGTCCGCGGGTGCCGCGGCAGCGTGAGCGCTCAGTTCGGGCGGCAGGGCGACACCGTGCGCCAGCAGGAGCTTCGCGGCCTCGGCAGCGGGCAGCTCGACGTCCACGGACTCCGGCTCGTAGCGGGTGTACGACGGGT
>JAKOMY010000130.1 GCA_022702225.1 Microbacteriaceae bacterium
CACGTAACCGGTGCGGATCTCCGGGGACACGGCATCCGAATTCGTTGCGTGGATCCGAATCTGTAAGGACTTCTCGCGGTGCCCGCCTCAGACGAGCTGCCCCGCATCCGTCGTCGGCAGCGCGCACGTGAAGGCACGGCAGTCGTACGCCGTCGCCTCGCCGCCCAGGGCGACCTTGCCCTCGAACAGCTCGAACCCCGCCTCGGCGAAAGCGACAGCCTGCGCGGGCGACACCACCGCCACCACGTCGGCGGCGATCCGGCGGGCGGCGTCGGCGATCTCGGCATCCGTCTCGCCCACCACGACCACCTGGCGCGGGGCCGAGGCCAGGCCGAGGGCGACCTCGAGGATCGCGCCGTGCGCGAGGGGCGACGACAACGCGGTGTCGGCCGCGGCCCGGACGAGGGTCTCCGCGGCGGTCCGGTAGCGCTCCCCCGCCCCGAGGCGCCACAGGTCGAGGGCGGCAGCGGCGAACACCGACGGGCCCGAGGGCGAGGAGCCGTCGGTGGGCACGGCGTGCGACTGCATGCCCTGCCCCACGAGCACGGGGTCACCACCACCCGGAGGACGGATGCCGTCGTCGCCGACGCACAGGTCCACGAGTGCCCGAGCCCGCGCGGCATAGGCGACCTCGCCGGTCGCACGGGCGAGGGCGAGGAGGCCTCGCGCGAGTCCGCCGTAGTCTTCGAGCGTCGCGGGGGCGGCGGAGCGGATCTCGTCGAGCGAGGCGCGGCGCAGCGTCCCGTCGTCGGCGACGTTGCTTTCGAGCACCGCGTCGGCGGCCCAGCGCGCCGCCTCGAGGAAGCGGGGGTCGGTTCGGGTTCCGGCGGCGGCGAGGGCGGCGATCGCGTGCCCGTTCCAGCCGGTGACGACCTTGGCGTCGAGAGCGGGGGGCTGAAGTGCCGAACGGTCCGCGACACGGTAGTACCCGCCCTCGTTGCGGACGCCGTCGATGATCGATTCCGAGTCCTGGGCGGCGGCGATCCCGCCCGAGGGCAGTTGCAGGACGTCGACGAGGAAGCGGGCGGCATCGGTCGCCGTGGCGTCGTCGCCCGCGGCGAGCGCGACCTCGACGAGCCCGGCGTTGTCGGTGAGCATGCGCTCGTAGTGCGGCACGCTCCAGTCGCGGCGCGTGGCGTAGCGGAAGAAGCCACCCTCGACCGTGTCGTGCAGGTCGGAGCCGGCCATGGCGGACAGGGCTCGGGATGCCACGTCCGCGGCATCCGGAGCGTCCGAGGCGAGGGCGGGGTGCTGCAGGAAGCGGAGCACCGGGGTGTTCGGGAACTTCGGGGTCTCGAAGGCGGGGCCCGCGGCGAAGCCGAAGTACTCGCGGTCCTCGCGCGCGGCGATCGTGCGGGCGGCATCCGCGAGCTGGTCGAGGGATGGCGGGGCGTCGGCCGGGGCGGTGGCTGCGGCGGCCAGGGCATCTCGGAGCGAGGAGCCCGTGGCATCCACCTCGCTCCGTCGCTCGGTCCACGCCTCGCGGACCGCGGCGAGCACCTGGCGGAACGAGGGCTGAGGCGGGCGGGGCGAGGGCGGAAAGTACGTGCCGGCGTAGAAGACGCGCCCCTCGGGGCTCGCGAACACGGTCAGCGGCCAGCCCAGGTGCGGCGTGAAGGCGGACGCGGCGTCGAGGTAGGCGGCATCGACGTCGGGATGCTCTTCGCGATCGACCTTGATCGAGACGAAGCCCTCGTTCAGGATGCCGGAGGTCTCGGCATCCTGAAACGATTCTCGCGCCATGACGTGGCACCAGTGGCAGGTGCTGTAGCCGATCGAGATCATCACGGGGACGTCTCTCTTGGCCGCGAGCGCGAACGCCTCGGCCCCCCAGGGGAACCACTCGACGGGATTGTCGGCGTGGGCCCGCAGGTAGGGGCTCGAGGCGTTCGCGAGGCGGTTCATGCGCTCGGTCGAGCTCGGGTCAGTTGAGGTCGTCGGGGTGCGTGCCGACGCGGCCCGAACCGTCACCCGGGTCGACCGCGTCGATCGCGGCCATCTCGTCGGCGGAGAGCTCGAAGTCGAACAGCGCGAAGTTCTCTTCGAGGCGCTCGCGGCGCACCGACTTGGGGAACACGATGAAGCCGTGCTGGATGTGCCAGCGCAGCACCGCCTGGGCCGGGCTCTTGCCGTGGGCCTCGGCGGCGTCCTTCACCGCGGGGATCTCGAACAGGTCGTACTTGCCCTGACCCAGCGGACCCCACGACTCGATGTGCATGTCGTGCTCCTGGCCCCACGCGGCGATCTCGCGCTGGCTGAGGGCGGGGTGCAGCTCGATCTGGTTCACCACGGGGGTGACGCCGGTCTCGGCGACGATGCGCTCGAGGTGCGGCACGAGGAAGTTCGAGACGCCGATCGAGCGGGTCTTGCCGGCCTCGCGGATCTCGATGAGCTTCTGCCACGCGTTGACGTAGTTGTCGTTCTTCGGGGTGGGCCAGTGGATGAGGTACAGGTCGACGGCGTCGAGCTGAAGCTTCTGGAGGCTCTCGTCGATCGCGGCGTGCGCGTCGTCGCCGTCGTGGCGGTCGTTCCAGAGCTTGGTGGTGACGAAGAGCTCGTCGCGCGGGATGCCGCTGGCGGCGATCGCTCGACCGACGCCCTCTTCGTTCTTGTAGATGGCAGCGGTGTCGATGTGTCGGTAGCCGACCTCGAGGGCCTCGGACACGGCACGCTCGGCGTCGTCGGCGGGCACGAGGAACACGCCGTAGCCGAGCTGGGGGATGGAGTTTCCGTCGTTGAGCTGAACTGAAGGAACGGTCATGCATCGAGCCTAGGAGAATCGATTCGAAGCGGCTTCGGGGTTGACGGGGTGCGCGGGGCGGGGACGAAGCACGCGCGTCGCGCGCATCACGACAGCGGCGGGGCGATCGCCGCGCGGGCGAGGGCCTCGGCGACGAGACGGACGTTCTCCGACACCGATCCCCCGGTGACGCGCACGCGCCCGCCGCCCGCCCCCGACTCGGGCGACGCCTCGACGACGAAGGGCGCTCCCGCCGACACCGCGATCCCCTCGGCCGCGAGATGCACGACCGCCGCGCGCTCGTCGAGCACGGGAACCCACAGGTTGATGCCGTCGGGTGCGCCCACGTCGACTCCGCATCGCCGCAGGGCGTCGGCGAGGCGATCGAGCCGGTCGCGATAGATGAGACGAGCGGTGCTGACGGCGGCGATCGAGCTCGAATCGGTGAGGAGTTCTCGCAGCACGCTCTGGAGCAGGCGCGAGGTCCACCCCGGCCCGAGCATGCGGCGTCGGACGATGCGTTCGACGATGTCGGCGGGACCGCCGAGGGCCGCGATCCGCAGGTCGGGACCGTGGGATTTCGAGAAGCCGCGCACGTGGACCACCTGAGCGGGGATCCAGCGCGCGAGCGTGACGGCGGGCGCCGTGGCGATGAGCGCCGAGTGGTCGTCTTCGATCACGGTGACCCGACGACCCCCGGGTACGGTCAGCAGCACGTTGGCGAGCCGGCGGGCTCGCTCGGACGACATCGACACCCCCGTGGGATTCTGTGCCCTCGGCTGCAGCACGAGCGTCGAGGGCTGTCGCGCCAGAGCCCTCGCCAGAGAGGAGGGGAGGATGCCGTCGGCATCGCTCTCCAGCGGGAGAGGGATGCCGCCCGCCGCGTCGACGAGATCGAAGATGTACGGGAACCCCGGGGACTCCACGGCGACGCGATCGCCGAAACGGACCGCCTGATCCACCGTGCGCGAAATGCCGTCGAAAGCGCCGTCGACCACCGTGAGGGCCTCGACGCCGCTCACCGGCCACTGCTCCATCAGCACGTCGTACAGCTCGGGCAGCACGGGAAGGTCGTGATACCGGCCCGTGTCGGCCCGCGGTCGCGCGAGCGACAGCGCCCTCTCGATCGACGGCAGGAGCGCCGGGTCGGGCGTTCCGCGCGAGAGGTCGAGGCGCGCGGAGGCGGCGACGCGACCTCCGAGCCCTCGGGGCGGCGCGGGAACACCGGGGGCATCGAGGGCCAGGCCCCGTACGCGCGGGCTCAGCCACTCCCGCCGCTCGGAGCGCACGAAAGAACCGGCGCGTCCCCGCGAGACGATGACCCCCGCGTCGGCGAGCGCGCGCCACGCCGCGGCCACGGTTCCGGTCGACACT
>JAKOMY010000166.1 GCA_022702225.1 Microbacteriaceae bacterium
GCCTCGGTGAAGCTCGACTGCAGAGTGCTGATCTGGTCGCTCAGCCCGCTGGCCTTCGACGGGTCCGCGACGACGGTCTCGAGGTACGCGGCGTAGTTGCTGAGCGCACCGCTGGCCTTCTGCGCCGCGGGCGCGATCTCTTCGTTGGTGATCGACGAGAACTGGGTACCGACGTCGGATGCGAGCTGCTTGAACGCCGTGAGCGTCGCCTGCGGGTCGGAACTGTCGACCGTGCTGCCCGCACCGCTGACCGCCTGGAACTGCTCGCGGACGATGTCGCAGGCCTCCGCCTTCGACTGGTCGCCGGCGGGAGCGGCGGGCGTTGCGGGCGCCGTGGTCTCTTGCGTGGTGGTGGTACCGCCGTCGTTCGTGTTGTTGTCGCTCGACTCGGCGGTGTTCGACGCGCCGCCCGAGCAGCCGGCGAGTAGGAGCAGCGCCGAGGCTGCGACGAGAGCGAACGGAGTGCGCTTGATGATCATGTGATTCCCCCCAAGGTCACACCCGGGCACGACACGGCCCGGATTCGCCCACCGTATCGACCCCGTGGCCGGCCATGCCAATTCGACCCCTGCCCTTGCGCGACGAGCTCGGGTGTAGCAGGGACCGGGTCCTCAGCCCTCGAGGAGCCTGTCGCGCACCTGGCGCCGGAGCACCTTGCCGATGAGGGAGCGGGGGAGTTCGTCGACCACGACGATCCGCTTCGGCACCTTGTACGGCGTCAGGATGCCGCGGGCGAACGCCCGCACCGCCTCGCCGTCGAACTCGCCCGGCGACGACGGCACCACCGCGGCGACGACCTCTTCGCCCGAGTGCTCGCTCGGCACGCCGACGACCGCGACATCCACGACCGAGGGGTGCTGACGCAGCACGTTCTCGACCTCGGTGGGGGCGACGTTGAAGCCGCCCGTGATGATGAGCTCCTTGATGCGGTCGACGATCCGGACGAACCCGCCGTCGTCGATCGTGACGATGTCTCCGGTGCGGAACCACCCGTCGACGAAGACCGCCTCGGTCTCTTCGGGTTTGCCGTAGTAGCCGGAGAAGACCTGCGGACCGCGCACGAGCAGTTCTCCGCGCTCGACGTCCGTGCGGGGATCGTCGGGGTCGACCACGCGGCACTCGGTGCCGGGAAGGGGCAGGCCGACGGTGCCCGCGACCCGGTTGTCGGCCACGGGGTTGGCCATGAGCACGGGGGAGCACTCGCTCAACCCGTAACCCTCGACGAGGAACCCGCCGGTGGCCTGCTCGAAGGGGACGACCAGGGAGTGCGGGAGCGCCATGGCCCCCGAGATCGCGACATCCGTGCCGGTGAGGGACACCCCCTTCTCGTTCGCGGCCGCGAGCAGGCGCTCGGCGATCGGCGGCACCAGCGGAAGGAACGTCGCGGGGTGCTTCTTCGTCACCTCGAGTACGAGGTCGGGGTCGAACTTCGGGAACAGCACGAGACGCGCGCCCATCGACATCGCGAAAGTCAGGCACAACGTCAGGCCGTAGGCGTGGAACATCGGCAGCACCGCGTAGACGACGCAGCCCTCGCCGCGCACGATCTGCGGTACCCAGGCCCGCGCTTGCGCGGCATTGGCGAGGAGGTTCGCGTGGGTGAGCATCGCCCCCTTGGGGGTCCCGGTCGTGCCGCTCGTGTACTGGATGATCGCCAGATCCGTCGAGCCCGGCCGAGGGTGCGCCTCGGGAAGGGGCTGGTGGCGTGTCAGGTCGGCCCAGCGGTCGGCATCCTGGGTCTTCGTCGTCAGGGCGGCACGGGCCTCGCGCGCCCGGGCGATCGGCAGACGCAGGGCGAGTCGGGTGCGCAGCGGCATGGCGGTGGTCACGTCGACCGAGACGAGCGTGTCGACCTTCAGATCTGCGGGAAACTCCTGCACGGTCGCGACGACCTTGCTCCACACGATGGCGTGCTTCGCGCCGTGGTCCTCGAACTGCTTGCGGAGCTCCCGAGGGGTGTAGAGCGGATTGTGCTCGACCACGACCGCACCCAGTCGCAGCACGGCGTAGAACGCCACGATGTGCTGCGGGCAGTTCGGCAATACGAGGGCGACCGGATCCCCCGCCTTGACGCCGCGCTCTGCGAGAGCACCGGCGACGCGGGCGATCTGGTCGGACATCTCGGCGTAGGAGGTCTCACGGCCGAAGAACTGCAGGGCCGGGGCGTCGGGGTAATCCCGCACCGAGGCGTCGACGATGTCGACGAGCGACCCGCCCTGGGGCGCCAGGTCTTCGGGCACCCCCGCGGCATAGCTCGAGGTCCAGGGGCGCGGCGGATCGAAGCTCGTCACCCGGCCAGCCTAGGGGCGCCTGCGCGGCGGGGTCGAGGCGGGCGCGGCACCGCGCGCGAACTAGACTTGCCGGGTGTCTGAAATCACTCCTGATCTCGTGCGCCATCTCGGTGTGCTCGCCCGGATCCAGTTGAGCGACGAGGAGGTCCAGAGCCTCACCGGTCAGCTGGATGCCATCGTCGACAACATCGCGAAGGTGTCCGAGGTGGCGACCCCCGAGGTCGTCGCGACGAGCCACCCGATCCCGCTCGAGAACGTCTTCCGCCCCGACGTCGTGCAGCAGCAGCTCACGCGCGATCAGGTGCTGCAGAACGCCCCCGACCAGGCCGATGGCCGATTCCGCGTGACCGCGATCCTGGGAGAAGAGCAGTGACCGACCTCACCCGTCTGACAGCGGCCGATCTGGCCGCCAAGATCTCGTCGTCCGAGGTGTCGAGCGTCGAAGCGACGCAGGCTCACCTCGATCGCATCGCCGCCGTCGACGGCGACGTCCACGCCTTCCTGCACGTCAGCGACCACGCTCTCGAGGTCGCGGCCGACATCGACCGCCGTCGCGCGGCCGGCGAGCAGCTCCACGAGCTCGCGGGCGTTCCGCTGGCGATCAAAGACGTTCTCGTCACGACGGACATGCCCTCCACCAGCGGGTCGAAGATCCTCGAGGGCTACATGTCGCCCTACGACGCCACCGTCGTGGCGCGCTCTCGCGCCGCCGGTCTCGTGCCGCTCGGCAAGACCAACATGGACGAGTTCGCCATGGGCTCGTCGACGGAGTTCTCCGCCTACGGCGCCACGCACAACCCGTGGGATCTCGACCGCATCCCCGGTGGCTCGGGAGGAGGCTCCGCCGCCGCCGTCGCTGCGTTCGAGGCGCCCCTCGCCCTCGGCTCCGACACCGGTGGCTCGATCCGCCAGCCCGCGCACGTCACGGGCACGGTCGGCGTGAAGCCCACCTACGGCGGGGTCAGCCGCTACGGAGCGATCGCCCTGGCATCCAGCCTCGACCAGGTCGGCCCGGTCACGCGTACCGTGCTCGACGCCGGGCTCCTGCACGACGTCATCGGCGGGTACGACGCGAACGACTCCACCTCGCTCTCGGACGAGTGGCCGTCGTTCGCCGCTGCCGCCCGCGAGGGGGCAACCGGTCAGGTGCTCAAGGGCCTCAAGGTCGGCGTCGTCCGCGAGCTCGACGACCGGGGCTTCCAGAAGGGCGTGTCCGACTCGTTCCGCTCGTCGCTGGCGGCCATGGAGGCGCAGGGCGCGGAGATCATCGACATCAGCGCTCCGCACTTCGAGTACGGCGTCGCCGCGTATTACCTCATCCTCCCCGCCGAAGCCTCGAGCAACCTCGCGAAGTTCGACTCGGTGCGCTTCGGGATGCGGGTGAACCCGCAGGGGGCAGCCACCGTCGAGAACGTCATGGCGCTCACGCGAGACGCGGGCTTCGGTCCCGAGGTCAAGCGTCGCATCATCCTGGGCACCTACGCCCTGTCCGCGGGCTACTACGACGCCTACTACGGCAGCGCGCAGAAGGTCCGCACGCTCATCCAGCAGGACTTCGACGCCGCTTTCGCGCAGGTCGACGTGATCGCGACGCCGTCGGCACCGACCACGGCCTTCCGACTGGGCGAGAAGATCGACGACCCGCTGCAGATGTACCTGAACGACGTGACGACGATCCCCGCGAACCTCGCGGGAGTCCCCGGCATCTCGGTGCCGAGCGGTCTCGCCGCCGAAGACGGCCTGCCCGTCGGCATCCAGTTCCTCGCCCCCGCTCGCGAGGACGCGCGTCTGTACCGCGTCGGAGCGGCGCTCGAGGCCCTGCTCGTCGACCAGTGGGGCGGACCGCTGCTCGACAAAGCCCCTTCCCTCACGAACGGAGCGTCGCTCTGATGGCGAAAGACGCACTCATGGACTTCGACGAGGCGCTCGAGATGTTCGAGCCCGTCCTCGGCTTCGAGGTGCACGTCGAGCTGAACACGGCCACGAAGATGTTCTCGGCCGCACCCAACCCCGCGAACGAGGCCAACCACGGTGCCGAGCCGAACACGCTCGTCGCGCCGGTCGACATGGGTCTTCCCGGAGCCCTTCCCGTGGTGAACGCCGAGGCGATCCGCTCGTCGATCAGCCTGGGCCTGGCGCTGGGGTGCTCGATCGCTGCGTCGAGCCGGTTCGCGCGGAAGAACTACTTCTATCCCGATCTCGGTAAGAACTATCAGATCTCCCAGTACGACGAGCCGATCGCCTTCGAGGGCTCGGTCGAGGTCGAACTCGAAGACGGCACCATCGTGACCGTGCCCATCGAGCGTGCGCACATGGAAGAAGACGCGGGCAAGCTGACCCACATGGGCGGCGCGACCGGACGCATCCAGGGCGCCGAGTACTCGCTGGTCGACTACAACCGCGCGGGCGTCCCCCTCGTCGAGATCGTCACCAAGCCGATCTTCGGCGCCGAGCACGCCGCTCCCGCTCTGGCGAAGGCGTACGTCGCGACCATCCGCGACATCGTGCGCGGTCTGGGTATCTCCGAGGCCAAGCTCGAGCGCGGGAACCTCCGCTGCGACGCCAACGTCTCGTTGCGCCCCCGCGGCCAAGAGAAGCTGGGCACGCGCACCGAGACGAAGAACGTCAACTCGATGCGTTCGGTGGAGCGTGCGGTGCGCTACGAGATCCAGCGTCAGGCGGCGATCCTCGCCAAGGGCGGCACCATCACGCAAGAGACGCGTCACTGGCACGAGGACACGGGTCGCACCTCGCCGGGTCGTCCGAAGTCGGATGCCGACGACTACCGTTACTTCCCCGAGCCCGACCTGCTGCCGGTCGTGCCCGCTCCCGAGCTGATCGAGGAGCTGCGCGCCGCACTGCCGGAGCCGCCGGCGGCACGTCGTCGTCGGCTCAAGGCCGAGTGGGGCTTCACCGACCTCGAGTTCCAGGACGTCGCCAACGGCGGACTGCTCGACGCGGTGGCCGACACGATCGCCGCGGGTGCTGCGCCGGCTTCTGCTCGCAAGTGGTGGACGGGGGAGATCACCCGCGTCGCCAACGCGCAGGAGCGCGACGCCGCCGATCTCGTGTCGCCCGAGAACGTCGCCGCCCTGCAGAAGCTGATCGACGCCGGGACCCTCACCGACAAGCTGGCGCGCCAGGTGCTCGAGGGTGTCATCGCCGGCGAGGGCACGCCGCAGGAGGTCGTCGACGCCCGCGGTCTCGCCGTCGTCTCGGATGACGGAGCGCTCATCGCGGCGATCGACGAGGCCCTGGCGGCTCAGCCCGACGTACTCGCGAAGATCCGTGACGGCAAGGTTCAGGCCGCCGGCGCCGTCATCGGCGCGGTCATGAAGGCGATGAAGGGCCAGGCCGACGCCGCGCGCGTGCGCGAGCTCGTCCTGGAGCGCGCCGCCGCGCAGTAGGACTCCGGATGCCACGACCTCGGCCGTCTCGTACGGCTCGGGGTCGTGGCATCCGTCGTTCGCGGTGTTCCCTCTGCGGGCCCGGATCCGATGTCGGAGGTCCGGGAGAGAATGGATGCCATGGGACGAGGTGATGGGACGGGACGCATCGTCTCGCGCCCCGACGCCGACGACACGGGTGCGGGTATTCTGCACGTCGACATGGACGCGTTCTTCGCATCCGTCGCGGTTCTCGACGATCCCTCGCTCGCGGGGAAGCCGCTGATCATCGGCGGCTCCGAGGGGCGCGGTGTCGTCTCGAGCGCCTCGTACGAAGCGCGCCGATACGGCGTCAAGTCGGCGATGCCGGTGGCCATCGCGCTGCGACTGTGCCCGACGGCGATCGTCGTGAATCCGCCGTATCACCGGTACACAGAGATGTCGCGACAGGTCATGGGGATCTTCCACGACGTCACGCCGCTGGTCGAGCCGCTCTCGATCGACGAGGCCTTTCTCGACGTCCGCGGCGCGAGACGACTCTGGGGGAGCCCCGGCACGATCGCCCGCGACCTTCGCGCGCGGGTGAAGGCCGAGACGGGGCTCACCTGCAGTATCGGCGTCGCCGCGACCAAACACGTCGCCAAGATGGCCTCGACGATCTCGAAGCCCGACGGACTGCTGGTCGTCGCGGCCGCCGACACCGAGGCGTTCCTTCGCCCTCGGTCGGTGCGGGCGCTGTGGGGCGTCGGGCCGAAGGCCGCCGAGGCACTCGAATCGCGCGGCATCCGTCTTGTCTCCGACGTCCTCGACACCCCGCGGCACGCGCTCGACCAGGTCCTCGGTGCGGCGATGGGGGAGCGGATCTGGCACCTCTCGCGCGGGATCGACGCTCGCGAGGTGCACACGGGCCGCACCGAGAAGAGCATCGGGCACGAAGAGACGTTCCA
>JAKOMY010000196.1 GCA_022702225.1 Microbacteriaceae bacterium
ACCGTCGGCGGGCCGCGCAGCGTGCACAGACTGGCGGACGCCTACACGCGTCGCTCCGGACTGACGGATGTCACGACCCTCGTGTACCCGGGTGCCCGTCACGAGATCTTCGCCGAGCGGTGCCAGGCCGAGGTGCGGGCGGATCTGCTGGCATGGCTCGACGAGCGGATGCCGCGGCGCCGCTGACCCGGATGGCGCACGTCGCTCTTTGTCGCGGAGTCGCTGTGTTCGTGCGCGGTCAATCGCGTGTGCTATTTCACACTTTAATAACATGTATGAACATGTATGAACACGCCGTAATTCAAGCGTTACCTCCTGCGAATTGACCCCGCGGCCCTGAACGGCCAAGCTGAAGCGGTCGATGGCGGCGCGTGGCGCCGTAAATGGGCCCCCGGGTCCCTCAATGCTGAGGAAAGCGCACACGGACGTGACGATGACAAACTCACAAATGGCAACAGAAGTAAACAACCCAAACAGGACGCCGAGGTGGGTTCAGACTCGGGCTTCGCGCCCGGAGCGGCTCGGCAACGGCATGTTCGCCGTCCTGTTGGTGGTGCCGGGCATGGCGCTCATGGCCGTCGTCGTGGCGTATCCCCTCGTCTCGGCCTTGGTGACCGCCTTCTTCAAGCAGAGCCTGGTGCTGCCCGGTCGCGAGTTCGTCGGGTTCCAGAACATCGTCGACGTGCTGCAGGACGACTTCCTTCGCCTGCTGTGGCAGACGCTGGTCTTCACGCTCGGCACCACGATCGCCCCGTTCGTCATCGGCTTCGCGCTGGCGCTGGCCCTGAACACGCAGATTCGCGGGTCGAAGGTTTTCCGCGGGCTCATGCTCATCCCCTGGCTCGTTCCGGGGGTCGTCGTCTCGTTCCTGTGGATGTGGATCTTCAACGCCAACTACGGCGTGATGAACGCGATCCTCGAGCCGCTCGGGGTCAGCCCGCAGGCGTGGCTCGCCCAGCCCGGGACCGCGATGTTCGCCGTGATCGTGGCCAAGACCTGGCAGTCCTTCCCCTGGATGATGGTCATGCTCCTGGCCGGCCTGCAGACGGTACCGAAGGAGCTGCACGAGGCCGCCGAGATGGACGGGGCCGGTACCGTGCGCCGATTCTTCTCGATCACCGTCCCGCAGATCGGCGGGATCATCGGCCTCGTGCTGCTGCTGGAGTTCATCTGGAACTTCCAGCACTTCGACATCATCTACGTGCTCACCGGCGGCGGTCCGGCCGGATCCACCGAGACCTTCGCGACCTCGGTGTACGAGACGGCCTTCCACGGTTTCGATCTCGGTCACGCCGGTGCCCTCGGCCTGCTCTGGCTCATCCTGCTCATGGCGCTCGTCGTCGTCTACGTCCGATTCTCCGAGAGGGGCGAGAAGCGATGACCAGTACCGCACTCCCCACCGTCACCCCCGCCCCCGACGTGCCGCCCGTGGTCGCTCCGGCACCCGAGCGTCGTCGTCGCCCGAGCTCGGGGCTGCGCTCCGACCGCCCCGGCGTCCGGCTCGCGTCGTGGGTCGCGCTCATCGTCTGCGGCGGCTTCGCCCTGCTCCCGATCTACTGGCTGCTCGCCACCTCGTTGACCCCGCGGGACCAGGTCTTCTCGTACCCGCCGAAGCTGTTCCCCACCGAGATCACCTTCGACGCCTACACCTCCCTGACCTCCAACCCGCAGCTGTTCACTTACCTGCAGAACAGCGTGATCGTCTCGGTCATCACCGCTCTGCTGTCGGTGATCGTCTCGGCTTACATGGGGTATTCGTTCTCGAAGTTCCGGTACCGCGGGCGCCGCCAGCTGATGTACTTCGTGCTGGCCTCGCAGATGTTCCCGCAGGCGCTGCTGCTCGTCACCCTCTACAGCGTGTTCAGCGCCTACGGTCTGCTCAACACCTACACGGCGCTGGTGCTGTCGTTCACGACCTTCACGCTGCCGTTGTGCGTCTGGATGCTCAAGGGCTTCTTCGACACCATCCCCGACGAGCTGATCGAGGCGGCCCGGGTCGACGGTGCATCGCGCCTGCGCACGATCCATTCGATCGTGCTCCCGCTGGCCGCCCCCGGTCTGGTCGCCGCCGGTCTGTTCGCCTTCGTGCGCGGCTGGAACGACTTCATCTTCGCCCTGACCCTCGCCGGCCCCGACAAGCAGACGCTGCCCCCGGGGCTCGTCAACACCTATGTCGGTGAAGCGGCAACGGCGTGGCCCGAGCTCATGGCCGCCTCGCTCGTCGTGTCACTTCCCGTGGCGATCGCCTTCATGCTGCTGCAGCGCTTCCTCGTCAGTGGCATGACGGCCGGCGCCGTCAAGGGCTGACCGCCCTTCTCCCTTTCTTCTGCTCACCTGTCAAGGAGGACACCTATGTCAGCTTCATCGCTCCCCAACCCGTTGATCACCCGTCGTCGCGCGCTGCAGATGTTCGGCATCGGCGCCGCCGCCGCGGCCCTCGCCGGGTGCGTACCCACCGGCAGCGCCGGTCCCGCAGCCGGCGCGGCCGGCCTGAACGGCGCCGACCCCACCGACTTCGCGTTCTCGTCGTGGTCGCTCACCGAGGAGTCGGCGAAGCCGGCGCTCGAGGGCACCCTCGCGGTCTACGAGAAGGCCCGCGGCGTCGCGATCAAGCGCACGGCGTTCCCGTACAACGAGTACATCAACCAGCTCATGCTGCAGGTCACGGGCGGTCAGTTCACCGGCGCCGCGCACGTCGACGTCGCCTGGCTCGGAAGCCTCGCGGCCACCGGCAAGCTGCAGGACGTCTCGGCCCTGGCATCCGGTCGCGGCTACACCTCTTCGGCCCTGCAGGCGGCCACCTTCGACGGCGTTCAGTATGCCTTGCCCTGGACCATCGGCGCGATCGGCCTCGTCGCCAACTCCGAGACGCTCGGCAAGGTCGGCGTCGCCCCCGATGCGTTCCCGACGACGGTGGACGAGTTCGAGAAGACCCTGGTCGCGCTCAAGGGCCTCGGAAACGGCCTCATCCCGTACGCCGCCTCGACGAAGGCCGCGCAGCTCAAGGACATCCTCATCTGGATGCAGACCTTCGGCAGCCCGCTGGTCGACGGCGACACCGTCACGATCGGCGATGACGCCAGCATCGAGGCGGTCACCTGGTACAAGGGGCTCTACGACCAGGGCCTGATCGCCGCCGACGTCGATCGCTTCGACGCGCGGAGCCTGTTCGCACAGGGTCGCGCCGCGATGTACGACGACGCCCCCGTGGGCCGTGCCGCGGTGACGAAGGAATCGCCCGACGCGAATCTCGCGAGCAAGCTCGCCCCTGTCTCACGTCCGGTAATGAAGGCCGGCGACACCCCGCGTGCCCTCGTCTGGGGCGGCGCGATCGCCGTGGTCAACGGAACGGGTGCGGCGACCGCGGGCGACTTCGCCCAGTACGCCACGTCCGACCTCGACGCGATCCTGGCCGACTACGCCCTGCGCGGTCTGCCGCCGGCGACCACAGAGGCGCTCTCGTCGTCGGAGGTCGCCGCCGACACCTTCGGTGCGCAGTTCGGCGAGCGCATCACGGCCACGGCCAGCTCGAACCCGCTGTGGAAGTTCACCGCGTACTCGCAGATCGAGTCGGCGATCGCCGACAACGTCCAGGCCGTGCTGATCGGATCCGCTTCGCCGGCGGACGCGATGAAGCGGGCCGGCGAGGCCGCGCAGAAGCTGGTCGGCTGACGTGCGGTTTCTGCGCGGAGGGAGCGCGGCGGCGATCGCCGCGCTCGCCCTCGGGTTGATCGTCGCGCCGTCGGCACACGCCGTCGGTGGGGTGCCGACGGTCGAAGAGCTCCCGTTCGCGGTCGACTCGTCGAACCAGGCGGCGTGGTGGAACCCCCTCGACGTCGTGGGGGACGTGACCTACTTCGCCTTCAACGCCCCCGCGGCCCAGGCCGCGCGGCACGAGGTGCATCTCGCCTCGCGTGCTGCCGACGGCACGTGGGCCGAGGGGTGCCTGCGCACCTCCCCGGGAGCGGCGTGCGTCACCTTCGTCGACGACAACGGTCACAACCAGCCCTCCATCGTCGTCGACGGTGACGGGGTCATCCATGCCTTCGTCTCGATGCACAACGAGCAGTGGAACTACTTCCGCTCCGACACCGCGGGCGACGTGAGCACGATGGTGGATCGCACCTCGACCATGCCTGATCTCGACGTCGACATCACCTACCCCGTGACCGCCCGCGGAGCCGACGGCGACGCGTGGGTGCTGGTGCGGACCGGGACGGATGCCGACGGTGCGCGCGAGGGCGTGCTCTACCACTACGACCGGAATGCCGGCTCATGGGGGCGCGAGACGACCATCGCCGCGGCGAAGGGCTACTCCTTCTACCCCGACGACCTCGAGGTCTCGCCCGACGGTCGCGTGCACGTGCTGTGGGAGTGGGGCCCGTTCCCCGCCGACCCCGCGCGCCACCTCGGCTCGTACGCCGTCTACGATCCGGCGACGGGGTCGCTCGCGGACGCTGCCGGCGCCACGGTCCCCGGCCCGATCACCCCCGCCTCGACGGGCGCGATCGTCTGGCGACCGTTCCTCACCGGCGAGACGATCCGCAGCTACACCCCGGCGGTGCAGTCCGCGAAGCTCGCCCTCGACGGCTCCGCTCTCGCGGGCATCGGTTACCGCTTCGTCGAGAAGGACCGCACGGCCTACGACGCCCGCTTCGTGCGGTGGGACGGATCGTCCTGGATCGACGAGAAGGTCGTGGACTCCGCGGCCCTCGGCGACGGCGTCGCCACGTCGGCTGCCGTCGACCTCACCCGCGCCGGGTCGACGACGCGGCTCTACACCGTCGTGACCGCCCAGGTCTGCGGCGAGGTGCGCAGCCGCGCAATCGTCGCCGAGCGCGCCGACGCAGCCGCCGCGTGGACCTATGCCGCTGTCGGTGAGTCCCGTCTGGGTCAGCAGCGCCTGCGGGCGCAGACGCGATCGACCGATGACGCCGACGTCGTCTACCTCTCCGCTCCTGCGGCGGCCCCCGCCCGTCTCGCCCGCGCCGTCGTTCCTCGAGACGCGGCCGTCGGTCCCGCCACCTCGCTGTCGACCCTCGTCTCGGACCTCCGCGACGACCCGGGCGGCGTGAACGTCGCGCTGGGCGCGACGGCCACCGCCTCGTCGAGCCTGCGCGCCGACACCGGCCCCGCACTCGCCGTCGACGGCGTCTGCAGCGACGCCAGCCGGTGGATCTCGGCGGTCGGTGACACCGCTCCGTGGATCTCGCTGAGCCTGACCGCGCCGGCGACGCTCGACGAGGTGCGCGTGCGCAGCGGTTACAGCGCCGACTCGGGCTCCGCCGCCGTCCTGCGCTCCTTCGAGGTGCAGGTGCACACCCCCACGGGCTGGACGAGCCTCGGCTCCGTCACCGCGAACACGCAGCGCCTCGTGACCGTTCCGGCCGGCGGCGTCGTCGCGGACGGCGTGCGGCTGCTCATCAGCGACCCGTCGGCATCCACCACCGACGTCGCCCGGGTCTTCGAGATCGAGGCGATCGCCGTGGACTGAGCCCGTCGATCTCTCCCCGCACCACATTCGGACGCCCCCGCGTCCCCAGGAAGGACACCCGCAGAATGCGTTCACACACGGCCGACTACGACGTGGTCGTCGTCGGCGGAGGACTCGCCGGAGTCGCCGCCGCCATCGCCGCCGCCCGGCTCGACCGGCGCGTCGCCCTCATCAACAACCGACCGGTCCTGGGCGGGAACTCCTCGTCGGAGGTCCGTGTCTGGGTGTGCGGGGCGACCGCGCACGGCAATCAGCGGTGGGCGCGCGAGAACGGCATCATCGGCGAGCTGTACCTCGAGAACCAGTACCGCAACCCCGACGGCAACCCCATCCACTGGGACGACGTGGTGCTGGATGCCGTGCGTGCCGAGCCGAACATCTCGCTGTACCTCAACACCGACGTGCGCGACGTGGCCGCCACCGGCCCCGAGGGTGCGCGCCGCATCGAGTCGGTGACGGGATGGACCATGGGAGCCGAGACCGAGACGCGCTTCGTCGCCCCGGTCTTCCTCGACTGCACCGGTGACGGACTCGTCGGCCACCTCTCCGGGGCGAGGGCGCGGCTCGGCAAGGAGTCGCGGGTGGAGTTCGACGAGGACTGGGCGCCGGAAGAGGCCGAGCGCACCTTCCTCGGCTCGACGCTGTTGTTCTACACGAAGGACGTGGGGCATCCGGTGCGTTTCGTCGCACCCGATTCGGCGAAGTCGATCCTCGAGACCCCGATCCCGTCGTCGCGCATCATCCGAAGCGGTGACAGCGGAGCGCACTACTGGTGGATCGAGTGGGGTGGCGAGCTCGACATCGTGCACGACAACGAGCGCATCCGCGACGAGCTGCGCTCGGTCATCCTGGGCATCTGGAACCACATCAAGAACTCGGGTGAGTTCGACGCCGACAACCTCGACCTGGAGTGGATCGGCAACGTCCCCGGCAAGCGCGAGTACCGCCGCCTCGTCGGCGACTACACGCTGCACCAGCGCGACATCATCGAGCAGACGCGCTTCGACGACGGCGTGGCCTTCGGGGGCTGGTCGATCGACCTGCACCCCAAAGAAGGGATGTACTCGACCGGTGCGGGCGCCGTGCAGCGCTTCTCGAACGGCGTCTTCGAGATCCCGTTCCGCTCCCTCTACTCCGCCGACGTCGAGAACCTCTTCATGGCGGGGCGCGACGTCTCGGCCACCCACATCGCGTTCGGCGCCGCGCGCGTCATGGCCACGTGCGCCGCGATGGGCGAGGCGGCGGGGACCGCGGCATCCCTCGCGCTCGCTCATCACACGAGCCCCCGCGGGCTCTACGAGAATCACCGTGAAGAACTCCGGCAGCTGCTGTTGCGACAGGACGCCCCGCTCATCGGCGTGGCCGACACCGACCCGCAGAACCTCGCCGCCTCGGCGCGGGTGACGGCCTCGGGCGTGCGCGCGGGTCTCGGACCGAGCGAGGCGGCTTCGGTCCGGCCCCATCCGCTCGAGCACGACCTCGGCATCGTCGTGCCCGTGCACCCGCGTCTCGACGGCTTCGACCTGCGGGTCACCGCTGAGCACGACGTCGATCTCGAGGTCGAGGTGTGGTCGACGGGGCTCCCACAGAACGTCGTCCCCGAGCACCTCGAGCACGCGGTCACCGTCGCCGTGACCGCGGGCCAGGCGCAGTGGGTGCACGCCCCGGTGCGGTGGGAGCCGCATACCCCGGCCAACGCGGTCGTCGTCTTGCGCGCCCGACCCGGCGTGAGCGTGTTCGTGGCGGACGAGCTTCCGCCCGGCATCCTGACCCTCGTCCACACCTCGGATGCCGACGACCAGAACGTCCAGGTGAGCCTCGACGAGCTGCTCGTGCAGTGGCCGACCAAGCCGTTGCGGGGGCGGTCGGTGCAGTTCCGCGTGCCCACGCCGTCAGAGGCGCTGGCGCCCGAGCGTGCGGTCGGCGGCTACCAGCGCCCCTTCGGTGGTCCGAACCTCTGGGCCTCGGCTCCTCTGGCCGAGGGCGACGCGTGGCTCCGTCTCGACTGGGGGCGGCCGGTCGTAGCGCGCGAGGTCGTGCTGATCTTCGACGACGACCCCGACGTCGAGCTCAACACCCTCCACCACCATCGCGATCCCCACCTCGTGATGCCCTCGCTCGTCGAGGCCTACCGGGTCGAGGCGCAGACGGCCGGGGCGCAGGAATGGGTCGAGGTCGCGGCGGTGGCGCAGAACAGACGTCGCCGCCGCCGGCACCCGCTACCCGAAGGGCTCGGCGCGATCAGCGCCGCGCGAGTGGTGGTGACGGCGACCCACGGCGCGCCGGAGGCCCGCATCGTGGCCTTCCGTGTTCAGGAGTGACATGCCGCGCGATACCGTAGCCCCCAGAACAGACCGCCCCGCGGCGCGCGCGAGCGCCGCCCGGTCCTCGACGAGGAGCCCCGCCATGACCGACACGCCCTCGGCGACGCGGCGGATCTCCCCCCTGTCGCGTCGCGAGCGCACAGGAATCGTCGCGCTGGCGGTGCCGAATCTCGAGGAACCGTACTTCGCCGAGCTGACGACCCTGCTGGCACGCGGCGCCGAGGCGCGAGGGCTGTCGATCCTCATCCAGCAGACCGAGGGTGACCACCAGCGAGAGATCGATGTCGCGAACGGGGTGGGGCTCCCGGCGACCGACGGCCTGATCCACATCCCTCGGTCTTTGACCGTCGGAGATCTGACGCGGCGCACCGACCCGGGTCCGCTCGTCCTGCTCGGCGAGCACATCGCCGTGAGCCCCTTCACTCACGTCTCGATCGACAACCGTCGCACGGCGGACCTGGCGACGGCGCACCTCGCCTCCTCCGGGTGCGGTCGGGTCGCCTTCCTGGGTCCTCGCGTGTCCCGTCCCTCGGATGCCGCGGACCAACGCTTCGCCGGCTACCGCGACGCCGTGTCGCGCCTGGGCTTGGCCGACGAGCCCGGCCTGATCGTGCCGGTCGACGCCTTCACCTCGGAAGAGGGTGCGGAGGCGCTGCGGCGTCTGCACGATTCCGGCATCGCCTTCGACGGCGTGGTGTGCTCGAACGATTCCGTGGCCTTCGGCGTGCTGGCGGCACTGCACGAGCGCGGGCTCGCGGTGCCCGGCGATGTCGCGGTGATCGGTATCGACAACGTACACGCTGCGCAGTTCTCGGTGCCGGCGCTGTCGTCGGTCGCACCCGACGACCACGGCATCGTCGAGGCGGCGTTCGCCGAGCTCGAGCGTCAGATGGCGGCTCGCCCGGGCGCCGACGTCCCGGTCCGGCACATCGTGGTCGACGCCACGGTCATCGCGCGAGCGAGCACGGCGCGGTGAGCGCGGCAGTCGCCGCCCGGTCTTCTCGAGGACGCGGGCGCGTCTCAGTCGTCGCCGTCGGCGGCCACCCACAGCTCGGCGACGTGCGCGCGCAGCGTCTCTTCGGCCTCCTGGGAGAGCCCCGCGTCGGTGACGACGAGGTCGACCTCGTTCAGGTCGACGATCGTGGTGAGTCCCACCGCTCCCCATTTGGTGTGATCCGCGAGCACGACCGCCCGGGCCCCCGCAGCGACCAGCGCGCGGTTCGTCTCTGCCTCAAGCAGGTTCGAGGTCGTCAACCCCGCGGTGAGGTCGATCCCACGGACGCCCAGGAAGACGATGTCGCAATGGAGGTGCTCGAGCGAAGCGACCGCGACCGGGCCGACGAGCGCGTCGGCGGGGGTACGGACGCCACCGGTGAGCACGACGGTCTGGGTGTAGGGCTCGTCCGCCCGGTCGGGGCGGGCGAAGACGTCGGCGACGGGCAGCGAGTTCGTCACGATCGTGAGGTCGTCGATTCCGCGCAGCTCGCGGGCGAGCGCCCAGGTCGTGGATCCACCGCCCAGACCCACCGACATGCCCGCCTCGACGAGTTCGGCGGCGCGGCGCGCGATGGCGCGCTTGCCGTCGCCGTTGCGGCGGGCCTGTGTGGCGAGGTCGCGAGAGCCGCCGATCCCGGGCTGCGGGCTGCGGGCTCCGCCGCGCACCTTGTCGACGCGGCCGTCGGCGGCCAGCACGTCGAGATCGCGCCGGACGGTCATCTCGCTCACACCGAGGGTCACGGCCAGGTCGGGAACCGAGGCGGCGCCCTGGCGGCGGACCTCGGCCAGGAGGCGGGATCGGCGTTCGGCGGCGAGCACGATCGCTCCTCTCGTTCGGGCCTCCAGTCTTCCACGGCGGCTCGCTTGTGAACGGCGTCATCGCCGATCCCGCGGGCGATGGAGCGTACGGCTTCGAGCTGCCGGCCCTGCGCGCGGTGCCACCGGTCGCCCCGCCTGCCGGATTCGCCGAGCGCTGGCGGGCCTGGGCGGCGGAGGCGATGCGGGTCGACCCCGACCCCCGCATGAGCCCCCTGGGGCGGGTCGCCGGCCGTGCCCTGTTCCTGGTCGAGCACACCGTCGCCGACGGCCTGCGCCTGCGCGGGTGGTTCGCCACGACCGTCGACGGGGTGCCGCCCCGCGTGGGTATCGTGCACGGCCACGGCTACGGCGGTCGAGAGGCGCCCGACGTCGACCGCGTCCCGGACGATGCGGCGGTGTTCTTCCCCGTCGCCCGGGGGCAAGGGGTGCTCAACGCCGGTCTCGGGGCGCCGACGCCCGCCGAGGGGCATGTGCTCCACGGCATCCACTCGATCCACGAGTACGTCCTCGGCAGGTGCGCCGTCGACCTCTGGCACGCCGGGTCGGCGCTGCGGGCGCTCGCCGGGTCCGTTCCCCTGTATTACGTGGGCGAGAGCTTCGGGGGCGGGATCGGCGCGCTGGCCCTGCCGTGGGACGACCGATTCGTCGGCGCGACGCTGATCGTGCCGAGCTTCGGTCAGTACGACGTGCGATTGCGCCTGCCGTGCGAGGGCAGCGGGGAGCGGGTGCGCGCCCACGTCGCCACCCACCCCGAGGCGCGCGAGGTGTTGCGCTTCTTCGACGCTTCGACGGCGGCGACCCACCTCCGGATACCGGTGCGTGTGGAGTGCGCGCTGCGCGACCGCCACGTTCCCCCGCCCGGCCAGTTCGCGGTCGCGAATGCGATCGACGAGGCGCCGGGCGCCGAGCTCGAGCTCGACGTGCAGCCCTACGGCCATCGCGAGTACGCCGGTCTCGACGAGGTCCGGACGCGGGCTTTCGCCGCCACGCGCGCTCACATCGACGGTGTGCTCTCGCGCCTCGTCGGAGAGAAGGAGAACTCGTGACCCAGTTCGATCTGCCCCTGGCCGAGCTCAAGGCGTTCTACCCGGAGCGCGAGGAGCCCGTCGACTTCGACCGGTTCTGGACCCATACGCTCGCCGAGGCGCGCGCGGGGGCATGGCCCGCGCGATTCACCCCGGTCGACGCCGCCGACAGCGGTGTGATCGGCGTCGAGGTCGACGACGTCGTCTTCGCGGGGTTCGCGGGACACGAGGTGCGGGCGTGGCTGCTGCGCCCGCGCGGGGCCTCCGGCCCCCTGCCGTGCGTCGTGCAGTACATCGGCTATAACTCTGGCCGCGGCTTCGCGCACCAGCACACGCTCCTGCCCTCCGCCGGCTTCGCGGTGATGGTCATGGACACGCGAGGCCAGACCAGCGGGTCGCTCCCCGGCGCGACCGCCGACCCCGTGGGCGGCGCTCCGCACGTCGCCGGTCGCGTGACCGAGGGCCTCGACGACCCCGCCCGCTCCTACTACCGGCGCGTGTTCTGCGACGCGGTGCTCGCGATCGACGCCGTGCGGTCGCACCCGGCCACTGACGCGACGCGCGTGAGCGTGTGGGGCGGCAGCCAGGGTGGGGGCATCGCGCTCGCCGCGACGGCGCTGAGCGAGGGGCTGCGATTCGCCGCGATCGACTTCCCGTTCCTGAGCGCGATGCGTCGGGCCGTCGCCATCACCGACGCCGCCCCGTACAGCGAGATCGTCACCTACCTGCAGACCCGGCGCGGCGAGGAAGAGGAGGTTTTCCGCACTCTCTCCTATTTCGACGGCGTGAACTTCGCCGCGAGGGCGAGCGTCCCCGCGCTGTTCTCGGTCGGGCTCCGGGATGCCGTGTGCCCGCCGTCGACCGTGTATGCGGCGTACAACCACTACGCGGGGGAGAAGAGCATCCGCGTCTACCCGTGGAACGGCCACGAGGGTGGCGGTCCGGCGCATCAGCTCGAGGTGCTGCGCGCGCTCGCTGTGCACGGCTGACGTGGCGCCCGGGGGCGCTGCTACGGCGCGGTGTAAACAGTGACGCTGGACGAGAGTCGTCGGGGTTCGAGACCAGCGGGGACCGGCCCGCCGACTATGACGTCTTCCGGTCCGACGGACACCCAGAGGTCGTCGCCCAGCTGGGACGTCACGCCGCTCTCGCCGCAGGAGATAGACGCGGTCCCGCCCGCGGAGGCGAAGATCGCCGCAACGCAGACGTCGTTCGTCCCTGACCGGTGACCGATGTACAACAACACTTTGTCGAGCGACGCGATGAGGCGGATGGACGAGGGCTCCAGGCCGATGTTCGGATCGCTCCCTTCCTCGTAGACGGCGATCCTGTCCTCGTTCGTCTGGACCCAGTCGAACTCCGGGATGGTTCGCTGACGTGCCGCACCCGTCGATACGACGCCCAGCACTGCGCCGGCGGCGAAAAGCACGGCGCCGCCGGCCCCGATGAGTGCGATTTTTCGCCAACGTCGTCGTGCGGTCCGCGGAGGGGGAGGGGCGCTCGCCCCAGGCGGGGTGGTGGTAGGCGTGATTTCGTCAGGTGGGGTCTCAGGGCCCACCGAGATCGCGGCCCCTAGGCGTTTCTCCTCCAGGAAGGCGAGGCGCTCGACGTCGTCGCGGGTGGCGGGGCCGCCAGGGCCCCACGCACGCGCGCGTAGCGAGTCCAATTCCCTCTGTTCCCGCTGGTCCAGCATCTCGCAACACTGTCACATCACCCGTCGTGGTCTCCGACCCGACACCGCGGACCGCGCGTGACCCGGCCCTGCCTCAGGACACCGTCGCCTCGACGGCCCGACGGAAAGAGCGCAACGCTGCTCCCCAATAGCGCCGCACGGGGAGGCCGCACGCGCGCAGAGCGGATCCGTGGTCGATGGCCACGACGGTCGCCGCTCCGACGGCGACCACCCACCACAGGAGCAGGACGAGCGTCCGCACGGGCGTCGTGAGGGCGGCGAGCCCTCCTCGGAGCTGAGCAATCTGAAAAGCGAGGTGATGCTCTTCGTCCAGCGCGATGCGCGTGCCGATTCCGCGGATCACGGGGTCGGGCCCGGAACGCGCAAGGACGACGAAGTAGGGCATGGCGACGGCTTCGGCCGTCAGGAACAGGGCCAGCTCGGTGCGCAGCCCGAGCGCGCGCCGAAGTCGCGTGAAGATGAGGTCGGACCAATGATCGGTCAACGTGCCCGCTCCGAGGTGCTGGAGTCCGCGTCGGAACAGCGCCGAGTGTTTCTGCTCCTCCGCCACCAGGAGTCTCAGGGCCTCCCGTTGAGCGGTACCGCAGCCCTCTGCCTTGCGGAGCAGATGGAGCCCGTCGCCACCCTCACCCAGCTCGAATCTTTGAAACGACCGCACGAGGATGGCCCGGACTCCGGTCGGTAGGCGGGCGGGAGCCTCCCAGTCGATCATCGCCTCGATCGCGTCGTGGCGTCGACGGTTCGAGGTGAAATGCGTCACCCACTTCTCGAACGCGACGTCGGGCGCTGTCGTGTCTCGGCGGGCGGTCATGAGAGCAGTGTCGCAGGCGGCGCTCGAGAATCCTCCTCGACATGCACCCGGCTCCCGACGTCGAATCGGCGGCGAATATTGCACTTCAATGCAACATCTTTTGGTTGCCTTTCCGCAAAAGCCTCACTACTGTCGAACAGACCAGGACACCTCGACGACGAGTCCCCCCGACCACCCCGGGCCGCCCTCCATCCCCCACCGGAGCGCCCCACCCCCACAGCTCCCACCCGCGGAGTCGCGCCGTCGCGCGTGCCCGGCAATCGACGTCCCTCAACGAAGAACGGACCCTCACGTGAACACTTCGGACACCCGACACACCGCCGACGTCGGCGCCTGGTTCAT
>JAKOMY010000223.1 GCA_022702225.1 Microbacteriaceae bacterium
GACGGCATTGTTCCAGGTGTCTTGAAGTGACCTGCGTGGCATGTGTGCCCCACGCTCGCCGGGAACACAGGAGTGGCTCCGAAGCCGCGGGGGAGAGCCTGGAGGGCGTCCGCGCGCCGCTGGAGCAATCTGATGCGCTTGTGCTGGCCAGTTTTTGTGTCCGCGGTGATTCCCAGCCCCAGGCGCTGCTTCGTTACCGTGAGCATGCCGTCACGCGACACGTCCGACCAGTCCAGCGGGATCAGCTCGCCGAGTCGAAGATGACCGGCGAACATCACCTCAATCGCCGGTCGGTAGAACGCATCGACGTGCGAGAGGACCAGGTCGAAGTCCTCGACGCCCCACGTCGGCCGCTTCTTCGAGACGTCCTTGCCAGGGTCTTTCACCTTGCACGGTGACGTGGACAGCATGCCCCAGTCGACAGCCTGCTCCAGCGCGCCTCTGAGGGCGTAGTAGCTGTTGCGGCGCTGCACGGGGTGGGTCGAGTGCTTCGCACACCAGATGTCCACGCTGCGGCGCGTGATGGTGTTCAGCTTCTTGGTCCCGAAGGTGGGGCTGAGCATCGTCTTGTGGATGCTCACAAGGTTCTTGTACGTGCTCGGCTTGACCTCCATCTCCCGGGTGGCCAGCCAGTCCGAGAAGAAGGCGTCGAAGGTTACTGACCCTCGCCGGTCATCCTGATGCTCGCCCTTCTCAACCTCGGTGAGGATGCGTCGAAGCTCTCGTTCCGCCTGAGGCCGAGTAGAAGGTCTGAAGACCTTAGAGCCGCGTCCACCCTCAGGGGTAGACCACTTGAGCTGATGTCCGTCCTTGTACGCGGTGACGGTGCCCGTCCCGTGGGAGCGCTTGGCCATATTCGTGCTTCCGGTCATATCTTCTGTACCCCGGAGAGCGGGTGCTATTCAAGACTTTGTCCATGGATTGTCCATGGACGGTCAGAGGCTCCAGCGGAGGGAGCCGAACTAGCTACGGAAACGGTGCCTGAACAGGCACTTAATGTGGAGGGGCTGACGAGAATCGAACTCGCATCATCTGTTTGGAAGACAGAGGCTTTACCACTAAGCTACAGCCCCGGATTTTCGCGGATCTTTCGACGAACCGCGAAGTCGGACGACACCAACTCTACGACACGTCGACGCTCCTCGCGAACGCGCGACGAGACATCCAGGCGTCCTGGATGGCAAGGGGGCCGGTGAAATCGGCGGAGCCAGGGCTATCGACTAGACTTTCAGCGGTCGTTTCGTCGGCGCGTGCCGCGCGCCGCCCCGGGGCGTAGCTCAGCTTGGTAGAGCGCCCGCTTTGGGAGCGGGAGGCCGCAGGTTCAAATCCTGTCGCCCCGACGTCACGGCCCCACAGACCACAGGCCTAGCCGGCCCCCGCGTGCGCGCGGGCCACACGAGGAGAACGAACCGCATGGTCAACAGCACCGTCGAGAAGCTCAGCCCCACCCGGGTCAAGCTGCACATCACGGTTTCGCCCGACGAGCTCAAGCCGAGCATCGCCCACGCCTACGAGCACATCGCCCGTGACGTGCAGATCCCCGGCTTCCGCAAGGGCAAGGTCCCCGCGCCGATCATCGACCAGCGCATGGGCCGCGGTGCCGTCATCGAGCACGCCGTCAACGAGGGTCTCGACGGGTTCTACCGCGAGGCCGTCGAGGCCAACGAGCTGCGAGTGATCGGTCGTCCCAACGCCGAGATCGTGGAGCTCCCCGAGCTCAAGGACTTCTCCGGCGACCTGATCGTCGACGTCGAGGTCGACGTGCGTCCCGAGTTCGACCTTCCCGCGTACGACTCGATCACGGTGACGGTCGACGCCGCCGAGGTCGACGAGGCCGGCATCGACGCCGAGCTCGACCGCCTGCGCGCGCGCTTCGGCACGCTCATCACGGTCGACCGCCCCGCCAAGACGGGTGACTTCGTCGAGCTCGACCTCGTCGCCACGATCGACGGCAACGAGATCGACCGCGCCGAGGGCGTGTCGTACGAGATCGGCTCCGGCGAGCTGCTCGAGGGCATCGACGAGGCCATCGAGTCGCTCACGGCAGACGAGCAGACCACGTTCCGCTCGAAGCTGGTCGGTGGCGAGCACGCCGGTGAAGAGGCCGAGGTCTCGGTCACCATCACCGCCGTCAAGGAGCGCGAGCTTCCCGAGGCCGACGACGACTTCGCGCAGATGGCGTCGGAGTTCGACACCATCGCCGAGCTCCGCGAGTCGCTGAGCGAGCGCGTCTCGCAGCAGTCCGTGTTCACGCAGGGCTCCGCCGCGCGCGACAAGTTCATCGAGGCGCTCCTCGAGGCCGTCGAGATCCCCGTGCCCCCGCAGCTCATCGAGGACGAGGTGCACCAGCACCTCGAGGGCGAGAACCGTCTCGAAGACGACGAGCACCGCGCCGAGGTCACCGAGGCGAGCGAGAAGCAGTTCCGCACGCAGATGGTCCTCGACAAGATCGCCGAAGACGCCAACGTCCAGGTGTCGCAGGACGAGCTGACGCAGTACCTCATCCAGTCGGCCGCGCAGTACAACATGGCGCCGCAGGACTTCGTCAACGCGCTGCAGCAGGGCAACCAGCTGCCCGCGCTCGTCGGTGAGGTCGCCCGCAACAAGGCCCTCGCGATCGCGCTCGGCAAGGTTTCGGTCGTCGACACCAACGGCAAGCCCGTCGACCTGACCGGCTTCGTCGCCGTCGAGGGTGAAGAGCCCGCCGAGGGCGACGACGACGCCGACGAGGCTCCCGCCGCCGAGGAAGCTCCCGCGAAGGCTCCCGCCAAGAAGCGCGCCCCCGCCAAGAAGAAGGCCGCCGAGCCCGCCGCCGACGAGGCTCCCGCCGCCGACGAAGCGCCCGCGAAGGCTCCTGCCAAGAAGCGCGCGCCGGCCAAGAAGAAGGTCGCCGACGAGGCCGCAGACAGCGAGTAAGTCGATACGAGGGGGCGGATGCCGTGGCATCCGCCCCCTTTTTTCGTTCCCGGAAGCCGCGCAGGGCGTCCGGTCCCGTCGGTCGAGTGTCCAGAACACCCGGACCATCGTCGAATCGGTCCGGGTGTTCTGGACAGTCGACGGCGTGTCGGATCGGTGGCGGAGCCTGGAGCACGTGAGTGTCCAGAACACCCGGACTCGTTTCAGAAAAATCCGGGTGTTGTGGACACTCAACAGGAGAGAAAGCACGTGAGATGAACGACTGGCAGAGCCGAGTGGATGCCGTCTGGGTCGATGAGGCGCTCAGCCCTGAGGCCGTGATCGAACGCATCGACGCGCTGGCTGCCGAGCGGCCCGCGGATGACGCGGTCGCGCTGTTCGAGCGAGCCGGAGCGCGTGATTCCGCCGGCGTCGAGGACGAGGCCGAGCAGCTCTATCGTCGCGCCCTCGAGCTCGGACTCGACGACGAGCGCCGCACGCGCGCGACGATCCAGCTCGCGAGCACGATCCGCAATCTCGGCAAGACCGCGGAGGCACTCGCGATGCTCGAGGCCGAGTACGAGCGCGAGCCTCCCGGACCGCTGCACGATGCGGCCGCCGCCTTCTACGCGCTCGCTCTCGTGTCGAATGCAGAGCCCGAGCGGGCGGCATCCGTCGCTCTGCAGGCCCTCGCCCCGCACCTGCCGCGCTATACCCGCTCCGTGACCGGATACGCGCGAGAAATCGCCGAACAACCGCGCTGATCCGCCCGCGGCGAACACGGCATCCCGCCCTGGAACGCGCCGGTAGATTCGTTTCAGATCACGGAAGAGGAGCACACATGCCCGAACCCCTTATGGCAACGAGCGTCTTCGACAGACTGCTCAAGGACCGCATCATCTGGCTCGGTTCCGAGGTGCGCGACGACAACGCCAACGAGATCTGCGCCAAGATCCTGCTGCTTGCCGCAGAAGACCCGCAGAAGGACATCTACCTCTACATCAACTCGCCCGGTGGCTCGATCACGGCCGGTATGGCGATCTACGACACCATGCAGTTCGTGCCGAACGACATCGTCACCGTCGGTATCGGCATGGCGGCCTCGATGGGTCAGCTTCTGCTCACCAGCGGCACCAAGGGCAAGCGCTACATCACGCCCAATGCCCGCGTGCTGCTGCACCAGCCGCACGGCGGGTTCGGCGGGACGTCCAGCGACATTCAGACGCAGGCGCAGCTCATCCTCGACATGAAGCGTCGCCTCGCCGAGATCACCGCGGCGCAGACCGGCAAGAGCGTCGAGCAGATCAACGCCGACGGAGACCGCGACCGCTGGTTCACCGCCCAGGAAGCTCTCGAGTACGGCTTCGTCGACCACATGCGCGAGCACGCCACCGACGTCACCGGCGGCGGCGGAACCGCAGCGGTCTGAGCCGAGAGGAAAAGGACACCGACATGAACATCCCCACTTTCGGCGGCACCGCAGCGCACATGCCCTCGAGCCGCTACGTCCTCCCTCAGTTCGAGGAGCGCACGGCTTATGGCTACAAGCGTCAGGACCCGTACAACAAGCTGTTCGAAGACCGCGTGATCTTCCTCGGCGTGCAGGTCGACGACGCGTCGGCCGACGACGTCATGGCGCAGCTTCTCGTACTCGAGTCGCAGGACCCCGACCGCGACATCATCATGTACATCAACTCGCCCGGTGGTTCGTTCACGGCCATGACGGCGATCTACGACACGATGCAGTACGTCTCGCCGCAGATCCAGACCGTCGTGCTCGGACAGGCAGCCTCCGCGGCATCCGTGCTGCTGGCCGCCGGCGCGCCCGGCAAGCGTCTCGCCCTGCCGAACGCCCGCATCCTGATCCACCAGCCCGCGATGGGCGAGGCCGGTCACGGACAGGCGTCCGACATCGAGATCCAGGCGCAGGAGATCCTCCGCATGCGCACCTGGCTCGAAGAGACCATGGCGCGCCACACCGGCCAGGACGTCGCGAAGGTCAACAAGGACATCGATCGCGACAAGATCCTCTCCGCCGCCGAGGCGATGGAGTACGGCATCGTCGACCAGGTGCTCACGACCCGCAAGCGCACCCCGGCGGCCCTCACCGCCTGACGCGCTCGCGCCACGATCAGCCCCGCAGACCCGTTTCGGTCTGCGGGGCTTCGTCGTGTGCGCGGGCGCCTCGTCGAGTGCGGCGGGCCCCACGGATCGCGAGACGGCACCTCGCCGGCAACCCGACGACAAGCTGCGGCGGAGATGTCGGCATGATGCAGTTTCTGGGCCGTCGGGCACCGCGTCGAGGTGGCGATCGCAGAGGTTCGGGGAGCGCGAAGATCCGGTGGGTGACCGGATGCCGTATGTCCGCCGTCGGCGATCATGACGCCGCCGCGCGCGCGAATGCCCGTGGATCACCCGGGCTCGGGTTAGGCTCGGGTAACACACCGGCGGGGGCCGGGTGACGGGAGGAACCGGCCATGGCACGTATCGGTGAGAGCGCCGACCTGTTCAAGTGCTCCTTCTGCGGCAAGAGCCAGAAGCAGGTACAGCAACTGATCGCCGGTCCGGGCGTCTACATCTGCGACGAGTGCGTCGAGCTGTGCAACGAGATCATCGAAGAGCGCATGGCCGAGTCGTCGGCCGGCGAGGTCGCCGAGTTCGACCTGCCGAAGCCGCGCGAGATCTTCTCGTTCCTCGAGGAGTACGTCGTCGGTCAGGAGCCCGCCAAGCGCGCTCTCGCCGTCGCCGTTTACAACCACTACAAGCGCGTCCGCTCGCACGGTACTCTGCAGCCCGCCGAGGCCCGTGCCGAAGAGATCGACATCGCCAAGAGCAACATCCTGCTGCTCGGACCCACCGGCTGCGGTAAGACCTACCTCGCCCAGACGCTCGCGAAGCGTCTGAACGTGCCGTTCGCGGTGGCGGATGCCACGGCCCTCACCGAGGCCGGCTACGTCGGTGAAGACGTCGAGAACATCCTCCTCAAACTGCTGCAGGCCGCCGACTTCGACGTGAAGCGCGCCGAGACCGGCATCAT
>JAKOMY010000230.1 GCA_022702225.1 Microbacteriaceae bacterium
TCACCCGCGTCGGCGGGGAGCGCGTCGGCGACGGCGGCGACGCCGTACTGGGCTCGGGATGCCAGAACGGCCGCGTCGACGGCATCCGTCTGTTCCCACCCTCCGCGAGGGGGCGAGATGCCGGCCCAGGCGGGAGACGTCGCGGTCTCGGGCAGCACGACGGCGGAGGCGTCGTCGGGAGCGGGAAGCAGGGCCGAGGCGTCGACGACCACGTCGCATTCGAGCTCGGGGTCGATGGCCGACACGCGAAGGCCCAGGACCGTCGGGGTCGCATCGAGCAGCCCCCGCGGGGCGAGCGGTGCGGCCGTCGCGACGAGTACTCCCCCGTCGGCGCGCAGTCGCACGGTGCCGTCACCGAGGCGGATCGTTCGGGCGGCGAAAGTGAGCAGGTCGGCTGCCGCCTGCGGGTCGGGGAACAACAGGCGCGCGGACACCCGCCCTAAACTATCAAGCGGTGCGGGTTCATCGCGCCGGAACGGGAGTCAGTGTGTCCGAGGCCATCGATCCCGTGGCGTCGCTGCTCGCCGTGCTCGACCTGCGCGACGCGGGAGCGCGCACGACCGAAGACATCTTCACGGGGGTGTCGCAGCCCATGCCGACCGGGCGCGTCTATGGCGGACAAGTTCTCGCACAGACGGTCGTGGCCGCCTCGCGAACCCTCCCGCCCGAGCGATCCGTGCACTCGATGCACGGCTACTTCCTTCGCCCCGGGGATCCGACGGACGGGATCACCTTCTCGGTCGATCGCATCCACGACGGTCGTTCTTTCTCGACCCGGCGGACCCAGGCGTTCCAGTCGGGTGTGCCCATCTTCTCGATGATCGCGTCCTTCCAGGACGAGGACCCGGGTCTCGAGCACTTCGAGCCGATGCCCGGCGGCATCCCGCAGCCCGAGGACGCCCCCGTCCTCGACGTCGACGCCCTGCACCCGGTCAGCCGACGGATCTTCTCGGAGAGCCCTGTCGATGTCCGACACGTGACCTCGCCGCTGTATGCGTCTGCGGACGGGCCGCAGGTTCCGCGACAGGCGGTCTGGATGAAGCTGCGTCGCGCGATCACCGACGACCCGGCCGTTCACCGCGCCGCTCTCGCATACCTGAGCGACCTCACGATCCAGGAGTCGATCATGCGCGCGCACGGCGTGGCGTGGAACGCCCCCGGGCTCAAGGTCGCGAGCCTGGACCACGCGATGTGGTGGCACCGCCCCGGCCGTGTCGACGACTGGTTGCTGTACGTGCAGGAGTCCCCCAACGCCCGCGGTGGCCGCGGTCTCGCGACGGGCAGGATCTACACGCGTGACGGCGCCCTGTTGGCCAGTGTCGCGCAAGAGGTCATGGTGCGCGTCCCGCGAGACTGATCCCGGATGCCGGCACCCCGGCGACTCCGTTCGCGGGGCGAGGCTCGAGGCCGGCGGTGCGTCGCACCCGCCGAGAACCGGGAGATCGCCGATGGAGAACGGCGGGCGAGCTCGAAGCTCTGGAGCGATGTCGGTGTCAGCCGCGTGAGGAACGGCGGCGGTACTCGATCGGGTCTCCGGTGTACGGCGCCCAGGCCGCACGCTCCGCCTCGGTCCAGCGGGTCGGCCGACCGGTCGCCGTGTCGACGAGCACCGTCACAGCGGTGGCCCGGGCGTAGAGAACGCGCTCGGCGTCTCCGACGGGGCTGTAGACCTCGTAGCAGATGTCGGCGCTGGAGCCGCCCATCGCACCGATCCACATCCGCACGTCGAGGGGACGCTGGCTGTAGGGCACGGGACGCAGATACTCGATCTCTTGACGCGCGATCAGCGTGGCCCGGTCGCCGCCGCTCTCGAGCACGTCCATGTCGAACACCGCCGTCGGCAGGGGCTCGCCTTCGCCGTCGCTGAACCAGAAGGCGCGCAGGCGTGCTTCTTCGAGCAGCTTCAGCATCGAGGTGTTGTTGACATGCCCGAGCGCATCGAGATCGCCCCACCGGAGGTGGATCGGCACGTGCACCCGCGAGGGCCCGGCAGCGGCCGGACCCTCGTCGGGAGTGCTCATGGCGGAATCGTCAGTCACGCGTGAGCTTGCGGTAGGAGGACCTCGACGGATTGGCCGCGTCGGCGCCGAGGCGTTCGATCTTGTTGGCCTCGTACGCCTCGAAGTTGCCCTCGAACCAGTGCCACTGGTCGGGGTGATCCTCGGTGCCCTCGTAGGCGAGGATGTGCGTGGCGATGCGGTCGAGGAACCACCGGTCGTGCGTGATGACCACGGCGCAACCGGGGAACTCGAGAAGGGCGTTCTCGAGCGAGCTCAGGGTTTCGACATCGAGGTCGTTGGTGGGCTCGTCGAGGAGCAGCAGGTTGCCGCCCTCCTTGAGCGTCATGGCGAGGTTCAGGCGGTTGCGCTCACCGCCGGAGAGCACTCCAGCCTTCTTCTGCTGGTCGGGTCCCTTGAATCCGAACTTCGACACGTAGGCGCGCGACGGGATCTCCGTCTTGCCGACGGTGATGATGTCGAGTCCGTCGGAGACGACCTCCCACAGAGTCTTCTCGGGGTCGATCGCGGCGCGGGACTGGTCGACGTAGCTGATCTTGACGGTCTCGCCGATCTTGAGCGAACCACCGTCGAGCGGCTCGAGACCCACGATCGTCTTGAAGAGCGTGGTCTTTCCCACACCGTTCGGGCCGATGACACCGACGATGCCGTTCGGGGGCAGGTTGAAGCTGAGGTTGCTGATGAGCGAGCGGTCACCGAAGCTCTTCTCGAGCTTCTTGGCGTCGATGACGATGCCGCCGAGACGCGGACCCGCGGGGATCTGGATCTCGTCGAAGTCCAACTTGCGCGTGCGCTCGGCCTCGGCCGCCATCTCTTCGTAACGAGCGAGGCGCGCCTTCGACTTGACCTGGCGGCCCTTGGCGTTGGAGCGCACCCACTCCAGCTCCTCTTTGAGGCGCTTGGCGAGTTTGGCGTCCTTCTTGCCCTGGACCTCGAGGCGCTGACCCTTCTTCTCGAGGTACGTCGAGTAGTTGCCTTCGTAGGGGTACAGGTGACCACGGTCGACCTCGGCGATCCACTCCGCGACGTTGTCGAGGAAGTACCGGTCGTGGGTGATCGCGATGACCGCGCCCTTGTAGGCCTTCAGGTGCTGCTCGAGCCACAGCACGCTCTCGGCGTCGAGGTGGTTGGTGGGCTCGTCGAGGAGCAGCAGGTCGGGCTTCTGCAGCAGGAGCTTCGCCAGGGCGACACGACGACGCTCTCCACCGGAGAGCGGAACGACGGAGGCGTCGGCCGGCGGGGTGCGCAGGGCGTCCATCGCCTGGGCGAGCTGCGAGTCGAGATCCCAGCCGTCGGCCGCGTCGATCTCTTCCTGCAGCGTGCCCATCTCGGCGAGGAGCGCGTCGAAGTCGGCGTCCGGATCGGCCATCAGGGCCGAGATCTCGTTGAAGCGATCGAGTTTGGGCTTGATCGCCACGCCGTCCTGAATGTTCTCCAGCACGGTCTTGGTGTCGTCGAGCTCGGGTTCCTGCATGAGGATCCCGACGGTGAAGCCCGGGCTGAGCCGCGCTTCTCCGTTGGACGGGACGTCGAGCCCGGCCATGATCTTCAGGATCGTCGACTTACCCGCACCGTTCGGTCCGACCATGCCGATCTTGGCACCGGGCAGGAACGACATCGTGACGTCGTCGAGAATCAGCTTGTCGCCCACAGACTTGCGAGCGCGGACCATGGAGTAGATGTATTCCGCCATAACCCTCTCAGTCTAGGGGCGATGGGACATTCCGCTGACGTGCCGTCAGCCCTGCGTCACCAGTCGATCGCCCTCGTCTGGCCGATCAGGCACCCGCCGGACGACAGGCCCGGCAGCACCGCGGTGACGGGGTTGCCGATCGAAGGACCGACTTGGCCGACGAGACACTGGTCGCCGAGCCGGACCGAGAACTCGATGCTCTCCGCGGGGTTGTCGACGGTCGTCTGGTCGGCAGTGACCTGCATCGCTGCCTTGTCGAAGCCCGCCGCCGCCAGGGCGTCGATGTAGGCGCGTCCGGCGACCTGGTTCGGCCCCGACCAGACGCCGCGGACGACCTGCGTGAAGAACGGCAGGTTCTCTGCCGCCGTTCCCCCCGCGACCAGCGTCGGCGTCGCGGCGGCCGTGGGGGTCGAAGAGGGCGTGTCGACGACGGAGGCGGACGGTTCCGTCGTCTCGACGGGACCGGGGGTGGGCGACTGGCCGGTGCAGCCCGCGAGGCCCAGCACCGCGACGAGGGTCAGGGCGGCGAGGGGACGACCGAGAAGGCGAGACACGCGACCGAGTCTACGTACCCTCCCGCGCTGCTCCTGGCTGCCGCACGCGGACGTGCGTGGCCCCGGCCCCGCGCCGCCTCGAAGACCCGCGTCAGAACGGACCGCTCGACCCCGCCTCCGACGACGAACCGCCGTCGGCCGGGGCCGCACCCGCACCGGCCATCTCGAGGCCGGGTGCACCCTCGTCTGCTCCACCGGGAATCGCCCAGGCCTCCTCCGCCGACGGATCCGCCGCCTCATCCCCTGTCGCGGCGGGGGATCCCGGCGCTTTGGCCGCCTTCTCGAAGCGCGTAGTGCCCCAGCGCAGATCATGGCCGATGGCGTCGGCCACCACGTCTGCGCTGATGCCGCGTTTGACCTCGTTCTCCCACTCGCGCAGACGCAAGCGACCGGTCAGAACGACCCGCTGGCCCTTTCTGAGCGAGTGCAGTGCGTGTGCCCCCAGGTCACCGAACGCGGAGACGTTGTAGTAGTTCGTGTGACCGTCCACCCACTCCCCCCGCTCGCGGTCGAGCTTGCGCTCTCCGACTGCGAGGCGGAACGCCGCGATGGGACCTCCCCCGCGCGTGGAGCGCTGCTCCAGTTCTCCGACGATGTTGCCCACCAGGGTGATGTGATCGCTCATGTTCGTGGTTCCTCTCGACGTGGTGTGCGCTCCGGCATCCGTGTGCCCGACGGATGCCGGAGCCAGGCCCAGAATGACCGGACCGAGCCGGTCCTTCGAGGCGCTTCCGCAACTTTGTGGAGGGATCGCGCGGTTTCTCGCCTGGGGAGGAGGCACTCACTCGCTCGCCCCGGTCAATGTCGGAGGTTGGTTCTACCGTCGTCGCATGAGCACGGCACTGTGGAACGATCTCGCTCCGGCCCCGCGTCAGGCCGGGTGGGGAGCGGCGACGCATGTCGCCGCGGGCCTGTGGCGCATCGCCGATCCGCGCGGCATCGTGGTCGGCCACATCCGCGCGATCGCCGCCGACGGGGGCTGGCGATACGCCGCGGAGCGATTTCACACCGCTTCCGGAAGCTTCCGGCGTTTCGGAGAGTTCTGGTCCTCCGCAGACGCCGTCGAGTGCCTCCGTTACCTGCGCTGAGGCCCGGGGCCGGGTTCAGGACGCAGCTCCTCGCGCGAAGTCATATCGGGGCTCACACCACGGTCGCGAAGTCTGTGCGCGAGGGAATCGCGCCTCCCCCGCGGACGTCGTCCCATGCCTCGCGCAGAAGCGCGACAGCCCGCTGCAGGGTCGACGGAGCCGCGGTGAACGGGACGCGCAATCGTCGGTCATGCCCCCCTTCGACCGCGAACCGCGACCCCGCCGACAAGGCCAGTCCGCGCGCACGCGCGGACATGACCAATGGAGTGCTGAGCGGCTCGCCGATCCCCACCCACAGCGACACGCCGCCGTGCACGTCGGGGACGTCCCACTCGGGGAACACCCGCCGCAGTTCTGGAACGAGGCAGTCGCGACCGGCTCGCAGGAGCGTCCCACGCTGCGCCGCGATCTCACCGAGACGAGGAATCAGCCGGGCGGCGACGGCCTGTTCGAGCTCGGGGGTGCCCAGATCGTGCACGGGGCGACCACTCGCCAGTCGACGCACGATGTCGGGCGCCGCGCGTACCCATCCGATACGCAATCCGCCCCACACCGTCTTGCCGAGGGATCCGACACGGATGACGCGCTCATCGTCCGTGAAGGGCGCCGGGCCGACTGCGCGGTCGATGTCCAGCTGGGCGGTGGTCTCGTCGATCACCAGCAGCGTGCCGACCGAACGCGCGCCGATGAGAAACGCCTCGGTCTCCGCGGCGGTCATCGTCCTGCCGGTCGGGTTGTGGAAATCCGGCATGAGATAGGCCAGCGAAGGCAGGGCTCGCGCGAACGTCTGCTCCGCTCGCTCCAGATCCCACCCCTGAGCGGGCGAGACGGGCACCCCCACGAGGCGGGCGCCGACACGGCGGAAGGCTTCGGCGGCGTGCGGGTAGGTGGGAGTCTCGATCATGACCCGATCCGCCCGGTGGAGCAGGACCGAGGCAATCAGATGGATGGCGCTCTGAGCGCCCGTGGTCACCAGGATCTGATCGGGCGAGGTCGGGAACCCCCGATCGCGATAGTGCTCGGCGATCGCCTGGCGCAGCCCGAGATCGCCGACGACGTCGTAGCCGATCCGCGCGACGAGCGCGGGGGCGTCTTGAACGACCTCGGCCATGACGCCCGGCAGACCGGGCCACGCCGCCGGGCTCGCCTGCTGCAGGTCGATCGTTTCGGCATCGAGCTCGTGACGGCCGGGGTCGGTGCGGCGCAGGGGCAGGGTCACGCTGCCGCTGCCGCGAAGGCTTTCGATGTGCCCGGTATCGCGAAGGCTCTGATAGGCGGCCGCCACCGTCGTCCGGCTCACCCCGAGCGCTGCGGCGAGCTCGCGCTCGGCGGGGAGCGCGGTGGCGGGAGCGAGCCGGTTGTCCAGACAGAGCAGGCGAACCCCATCGGCGAGGGCCTCGTACGCCGGGCCCTTGCCTCGCCATCCGCCGAGAGACGAGGCGAGCGTCCTAGCCGATACGCGCGAGTCCATACGGCCACCATAGTCGAATTGGCATCCTCTTCAAAAGCCAATCGCGTGATTGGATCTGTCCATGCCTTCTCGGATCGCCCGCCTCCTCGTCGGACTCGTGTTGTACGGCCTCGGCTGTGCCGTCACCGTCGCCGCCGGCCTCGGCGTCGACCCCTGGACCGTGTTCGCGCAGGGCCTCTCCCGCGTCACGGGGATCGGGATCGGCTGGATCACGAACATCGTCGGAGTGGGCGTCCTGCTCCTGTGGATCCCGCTGCGTCAGAAGCCGGGTGTCGGAACCGTGGCCAACATCCTGCTGGTGGGCACGAGCCTTCAGCTGGCACTGGGGTTCCTCCCCCACCCCGACGCATTCTGGCTCCAGGCGCTCATGCTGGTCGCCGGGGTCGTGCTGGTGGCCGTGGCATCCGGGCTCTACATCGGAGCCCACTTCGGACCCGGCCCCAGAGACGGGCTCATGACGGGCATGAACCTGCGCTTCGGCTGGCCCATCTGGGCCTGCCGGCTCGGCGTCGAGGGATCCGTGCTGACTCTGGGGTGGCTCCTCGGCGGCACCGTGGGAATCGGTACCGTCGTGTTCGCCCTGGGCATCGGACCGCTGGTCCACCTCGCTCTGCCCCTGTTCGCCACACCGAAGCCCGTGAGTCGTCCGCGCGCCGTGGCGAACGCTTGAGTCAGCGCGGGGAAAGCCCTGCGCGACCGGGCCTGCCGCCCTCAGTGCTCGCGGAACTCCGGCCGCTCGCTCCCGGGCTTCAGGTGGGAGTGCACCGCGTTCTTCGCGATCTCCATCGAGGGGTACACCCCCAACGGGGCGTCTTTACCCGCCATGTGGACGCGATAGCCGTCTGCATCCTTCTGGATCTTGCCCACGACTCCGTTGGGCCCGTAGGCCACCCAGATTCGTCGTGTCGCCGTCTCGGACATGAGCGCTCCTTTGCTCTCGATGCCCGGAATGTACCGCCGCCCCGACGGACGCGCCAGGGGCTGGCGCGGCGTGGCGGGACCGGGCGATATCCTGGGTTCGACCCCCAGTAGCTCAGTGGATAGAGCAGCGGCCTTCTAATCCGCCGGTCACACGTTCGAATCGTGTCTGGGGGACCCCGGTTCTTCCGCGTACTTCCGGCGCTGTGCGCAAGCTAGGCGAGCACGCGAGGCCTAGGCGATGTCACGAAACCTCGCGGTTCTGTCACTAATGGTGTCACGAAGGCCCATTTCGGAGCCTCAGCGAGCCGCGTAGATCGCGCCGAGTGCGTCCACTGCGCGCCTCGTGGCATCGTGCGCGTAGCTGGGCATCGTCACGCTGAGATCGTGGCCCGCGGTGCGTGCCACAACCGACACCGGGACACCCTGCTCCAGGGCCTGACGCTCCAGCATCGCGATAGCCGCACGCACCGCGGCGGGAGCACCGTTCGACGCCTCCAGGGCCTTGAATGCACGTAACCAGATGACCTCACCACGAGCACGAGCGATGCCGCGCAACATCTCGCGCTCAATCTGTGGCACCGTCCCGAAGTAGTTCTTCACCGCAAGGTGAGCCGCGGGAGCAACCCCCCTTCATCCCGAGGGCTTGGGCGATGTCCTCCCAACTACCCCCGGCTACTCGCAGCCGCCAGGCCTTCGTTGCCCGCTCATCGGCGTCCGCCCGGGTGCTGGTTATCAGTTGTTTGTCATCGCTCATACGGAGAGGATGCGGGGCGTGTCCGATTCCCACCAGTGCTGCGGTGGGACACCCGTCTGC
>JAKOMY010000232.1 GCA_022702225.1 Microbacteriaceae bacterium
CCTCAACCAGGCGGCCCGCTACGGCACCCATCTCATCGCCGTGAAAGACGGATGCGTCGTCGCCGAGGGCGCCCCGGCCGAGGTCGTGACGGCAGAGATGGTCGAGGAGGTCTTCGGGCTGCGCTGCCTGGTCACCCCCGACCCCGTCTCGGGGTCGCCCGCCGTGTCCGCCCTCGGACGGGATCGAACGGCGCCGCGATGAGGATGCTGCTTCAGGCGCCCACGGAGCCCATTCCCACGCGTGCACTGCCCGTGACCGATCGGACCACACCACGCGGGCTGACGTGGCGGGTGGTGCGGGCTGCTCCCCGCTACTCGGTTCCCGCCGCCGCGCTGTCGATCACGCATCAGGTGGGCGAGGCCCTCGTCCCCGTCATCATGGGTCTCGCCATCGAGCGGGCGGTCGCCACCGGCGATCCGCTGCAGCTGGTGCTATGGCTCGGCCTGCTGGGGGCCGACTTCCTGATGCTGTCGTTCTCGTGGCGCTTCGGTTCGCGACTGGCCGAGCTCGGCACGCTCGCGGTGCAGCATCGCCTGCGCACGACGGTCGCCGCTCATCTGATGCGGCGGGCGCCACGCGCGGGCCGCCCCTCGGAGCAGCCGGGCGTCGCCCTCTCGCTCGCCACCTCGGATGCGAATCGTCTTTCGGAGGCCGTGTCCATCGGCGTGTACCCGGTCGGTCAGCTGGCCGCGGTGCTCTTCGGCGGCGCGGTGCTGCTCACCCTGTCGTGGCCCCTCGGGCTGGCCGTGCTCGTGGGCGCTCCGTTGCTGCTGTGGCTCACCGAGCGTGCGGGCCGGACCCTGCGCGACCGCAGCGGCGCCGAGCAGCGGGCCGCGGCCGCCGCCGCCGGCCGGGCGGCCGACCTGCTCAGCGGCTACCGTGTCATCCGCGGTATCGGCGCCGAGGCCGAGGCCGCGCGCCGCTACCGACAGGCCAGCCGGACCGCTCTGGCCGACACCGTGCGCGCCCGACGGGCCGAGGGCGTGTTCGGCGGGGCGATGAGCATCGTGACGGGCCTGTTCCTCACCGCGATCGCCGTCTGCGCGGCCGTCCTCGCACTGTCGGGATCGCTGAGCGTCGGCGCCTTCGTCGCCGTCGTGGGCCTCGCGCAGTTCCTCATCGACCCGCTCCGGGTGCTGGCGCTGTACACCGGGACGTGGTGGGCCTCGGCGACGGCGTCCGCGGCACGCCTGCTCGACGTGCTCCGCGACACCGAACCCGACGTCGAGGGCGTCGAAGCGTCCCGCGCGCCCGCGCGCCCGGCCGAACAGAGCCTGCTCGCGGCCGGTTCGCCCACCGACGGCCTCGCCGACGACCTCGCCGTTCGCCCGGGCGAGTTCGTCGTCGTCGCGTGCGCCGGCGAACGGTCCGTGGCGGTCGCCGCTGCCCTGCGCGCACGGCATCCGGATGCCCTCCACGCCCCGCACGTGGCGCACCTGTTCGCCGGAACCGTGACCGAGAACGTCGCCCCGCCGGGAGCGGATGCCGAGACCCTGGCGGCCGCTCTGCGCGCGGCCGCGTGCGACGATCTCGCCGGAATCCTCCCCGAGGGGCTCGACAGTCGCGTCGGCGAGAACGGCACGGCGCTCTCGGGGGGCCAGCGTCAACGCGTCGCCCTGGCCCGGGCGCTCGCGCACGACCCCGATCTGCTCGTGCTGCACGACCCGACGACCGCGGTCGACGCCGTCACCGAGGCGCGCATCGCCGAAGGGGTGCACGCGTCTCGTCGCCACCGTCGCACCCTCGTCGTCACTCGCGCGCCCGCATTCGCCGCCGTCGCCGATCGCGTCGTGCACGTCACCGAAGGAGACGACGCGTGAGCGTTCCGCTGCCCCTCGCCCCCGCCGGGGCCGTCGCGCGAGAGATGTGGCGCGCGTTCCCCCGGGGCTGGTGGCGACTGCCCGCACTCTTCGTCGTCGTGCTCGCCGCCGCGGCCGCCGGCGTCGTCGGTCCGCTCGCGCTCGGCGCGGTCGTCGATGCGATCGGCGCGGGCGGCGACGATCCGGGACTGGCCTGGACGCTCGCGGCGGTGATGGCCGGTGCCGTCGTGCTGGCGTCGGTGCTAACCGCCGTCGGGACGGTGTCGGCCTCGCGGCTCTTCGAGCACGCCCTCGCCTCCCTGCGCGAGCGCATGGTCGACACCGCCCTGCACCTGCCGCCGGCGCACATCGAACGCGCGGGCACCGGAGATCTCGTCGCCCGGGCCGGAGACGACGTCGCGGAGGTCTCGGACGCGATCCCGCAGGTCGTGCCGGCGCTGGTCGGGTCCGCCTTCACGATCGTGGTGACGCTCGTCGGCATGGCCGTCATCGACCCGTGGTACGCCATCGCGCTCGTCGTGGTGACGCCCCTGCACGTCTTCGCCGTGCGCCGGTACCTGCGCGCTGCGCCCGCGGTGTACGCGGCCGAACGCGCCGCCATGTCCGATCGCGCTCAGCACCTGCTCGACGCGCTCCGGGGACTCGAGACCGTACGCGCCTACCGCACGGAATCCGCCCACCTGTCGCGCATCTCGACGGCGTCCTGGGCGGTCGTGCGGTGGAGCATGCGCGCGCGCGGCATCCAGAACCTGTTCTTCGCTCGTCTGAACGCGGCCGAGTTCCTCGGCATGGCCGGGCTGCTCGTCGCCGGCTTCGTCCTGGTGGCGAACGGGGCGGGAACGATCGGCGGCACGACCGCGGCAATGCTGCTTTTCCTGCGCCTGTTCGGGCCGATCAACCAGCTCCTGTTCGTCGTCGACGACCTGCAGTCGGCCCTCGCCTCGCTTTCGCGCATCGTCGGCGTGATCCGCGCCGGGGCGCAGAACGCGCCCGTCCCGCGCCGCGACGACGAGCGGCCGGACCGCGACACCGCAGCAGACGACGACCTCGTGCTGCAGGGCATCACGCACGCCTACGAAAGTGGTCACCCGGTGCTGCACGACGTGTCGGTGCGCGTCGCCTCGGGCACCACCGTGGCCGTGGTCGGCGCCTCAGGGACCGGCAAGTCCACGCTTGCGGCCATCGCCGCGGGTGTCCACGATCCGGTCGCGGGCAGGGTGCGTCGCCCCGGCAGGGTGGCCCTCGTCACGCAGGACGTGCACGTCTTCGACACCGACCTGCGCGAGAACCTCACCCTGGCCGCCCCCGACGCGGGCGACGACGATCTCGTCGAGGCGCTGCGGCGCGTGGGCGCGGGCGGCCTCGTCGCGCGCCTCGCCCGGGGGCTGGACGAACCCGTCGGCGCCTCGGGCACCCCCCTCTCGCCCGCCGAGGCACAGCTGATCGCCCTCGCGCGCGTGTCGTTGAGCGACCCCGCCGTCGTCGTGCTCGACGAGGCGACGGCCGAGGCCGGATCGGCCGAGGCGGGCCGACTCGAGGATGCCGCGCTCGCGATCGTGGAGGGACGCACCGCCCTCGTCGTCGCGCACCGGCTCAGCCAGGCCGCCCGCGCCGACCGCGTCGTGCTGCTCGAGGCCGGCCGCATCCGCGAAGAGGGCACGCACGACCAGCTGCGCGAGGCCGGCGGCCCCTACGCGCGCCTCTGGGAGGCGTGGAACCGCTCGAGCTGAATCAGGGAGTCAAGCGCTCGGCCGCGGCGGCGATGCGCTCGTCTGTCGCCGTCAGCGAGAAGCGCACGTGGTTCGGGAAGTGCGCGCCGTAGAAGTGCCCGGGACCGACCAGGATGCCGAGGTCGGCGAGTCGATCCACGCTCTCCCAGGCGTCGCGCCCCTCGGTCGCCCACAGGTACAGGCCGCCCTCGCTGCGGTCGATGGTGAAGCCGGCGGCCTCGACGGCGGGCTTGAGGACGGCCCGACGGCGAGCGTAGCGTTCGCGCTGCTCGGACACGTGCGCATCGTCGCCGAGAGCGACGGTCATCGCGCGCTGCACGGGCGCGGGCGGCATGAGACCGAGGTGCTTCCGCCCGTTCAGCAGACGCGCCACGAGAGCGGCGTCACCGGCCAGGAACGCCGCACGATACCCGGCGAGATTCGACTGTTTGCTCAGCGAGTAGACCGAGAGCACATCCGTGAGATCGCCGTCCACGACGGCCGGATCGAGAACGCTCGGGACGGGCTGCGCGTCCCACGGGGCATCCCAGCCGAGCTCGGCGTAGCACTCGTCGGAGGCCAGGACGGCACCGATCTCGCGCGCCCGGGTCACGGCATCCCGAAGCTCGTCCGTCGACAGGACGCGGCCGTCGGGGTTGCCCGGCGAGTTGATCCAGACCAGACGCGTGTGGGCGGGCCACTCGGAGGGATCGTCAGATGCCACGGGCTCGGCGCCGACGAGACGCGCGCCGACCTCATAGGTGGGGTAGGCCGCTCGGGGGTGCACGACGGCATCGCCCGGGCCGAGGCCCAGAAGCAGCGGCAGCAGGGCGACGAGCTCTTTCGAGCCCACGGTCGGCAGGACGTTCGCCGCGCTCAGCCCCGGAACGCCGCGGCGGCGCTCGTACCAGTCGGCGATCGCCTCACGCAGCGCCGGAGTGCCCGCCGTGGCCGGGTAGGCGTGCGCATCGGTCGCGTCGGCCAGGGCCTCGGCGATCACGACGGGGGTCGGATCGACGGGCGAGCCGATCGACAGATCCACGATGCCGTCGGGGTGTCGCCGCGCGCGCTCCGCATAGGGGGCGACGGCGTCCCACGGGTAGTCGGCGAGGTCGGCGACGCCCACGGCTCAGTGGCTCTGCGGGGGCAGCGCGGTGATGACGGGGTGGTCCTTGGCGATCACGCCGACCTTGGCCGCTCCACCGGGCGATCCGATGTCATCGAAGAACTCGACGTTGGCCTTGTAGTAGTCGGCCCACTCTTCGGGGAGGTCGTCCTCGTAGTAGATGGCTTCGACGGGGCAGACCGGCTCGCACGCACCGCAGTCGACGCACTCGTCGGGGTGGATGTAGAGCGATCGTTCACCCTCGTAGATGCAGTCGACGGGACACTCATCGATGCAGGCGCGGTCTTTGACATCGACACACGGGAGGGCGATCACGTAAGTCACCCGCCCAGTCTAATCGCGCCGAGGCGATCGCCTCCGCCGACGGGCCCTCGGGCCTAAGATTCGACCGGACGCGCGGGGGTCTGGAGCTTGGAGAAGTCGGGCCACAACGCCACGAGCACCATCAGGGCGGGGCCGACGACCGTCCACACCAGCGGAATCCATTCCGTGCCCGCCGTGGGCGCCGCCACGATCGCGGAGCCGCCCGGGCCCACCTGCGAGAAGAGATAGGTCGCGGCGGTGATGCCGAGCCCGCCGGCGAGGGCGTTGACGCGGTCGCCGGTGAGGGTGCGCAAGGCGATGAGCAGCGCGGCGCTGCCGATCGTCGCGAGGATCAGACCGACCGGCACCGGGCCGACGAGGAAGGCCTGGCCGACGGTACCGGCGGCTCCGTAGAAGGCTCCGACGAGCAGGGCAACCACCCAGCCGACGACGCGAAGAATCGTGGAAGTCACCGCCCGAGTCTAGGCGGGACGGCTATGCGCGCAGCGCGAGCCCCTCACCCCGCCCACCCCCAGAGCCGCAGCAGCGCGGCGGTGACGGCGGCGGCGGCCACCACGACGAGGAACGGCGCACGCGCCCACAGCAGCAGGGCGGCGACACCGACGGCCGGGAGCCGCGCATCGACCACGACGGCCGCCCCCGCCCCCAGCGTCTGCACCATCACGAGCGCCGCGAGCAGGGCGACGGTGAGGAGGTCCGCGACGCGGGCCGGACGGGGAGAGTCGAGCCAGTGCGCCGGAAGCAGGTACCCGATCGCCTTGAGCGCGACGCAGATGACGGATGCCAGGAGCACCGCGGTCCACAGGGTCATGGCATCCGTTCCTCTTCTGTCGAAGCCTTCGCGGCCCGCGGGTCGAACAGGCCCACCGCGACGGCGACTCCGGCCGCAGCGATCACCGGGATGCCCGGCATGAGCCAGGGCGTGAGCAGCGCCGCGACGACCGCCGCTCCCGCCGCGACGGCCAGGGGCTGTCGTCCGCGCAGGCGCGGCCAGAGCAGGGCGAGGAACGCGGCCGCCGCGGCGGCGTCGAGACCGTAGGAGCGCGGGTCGCCGAGCACGTCGCCGAGAAGCGCTCCCAGCAGGGTCGAGAGATTCCACCCGACCCAGATCGCGATCCCCGTCACCCAGAAGCCGGCCTGGCGTGCGCGGGGTGCATCCTGGGCGAGGCCGACGGCCACCGACTCGTCGATCGTGAAGTGCGTCGCCGACAGCTTGCGCCAGAACCCACCCGCGACGACCGGAGCCATGCGCATCGCGTACGCCGCGTTGCGAACGCCCAGCAGAGCCGAGGAGGCGATGGCCGCGGGGGCGGCGGCCGGTCCCCCGGCGGCGACGACGCCGACGAAGGCGAACTGCGATCCCCCCGTGAACATCAGCAGGCTCAACACGCAGGTCTGCCAGATGTCGAGACCGGATGCCACGGACAGGGCCCCGAACGAGATGCCGTAGGCACTCGTGGCGAGGGCGACCGCGAGCCCTTGCCGGGTCGCCACCCCCTCGGGTGTTCGGTAGAACGAACGCATGAGCATCATCGTGAACGATAGTGGCGTGTTCGTCAAATCGAACGATCGGCAGCGATAATGAACACATGAGCGATCTGAGCAACCGCATCGCCGCGAGCCTGCGACGCGAGCGGGAGAGACGCGATCTCAGCGTGTCCGAGCTGGCGCGGCGCGCCGGAGTCGCCAAAGCGACCGTGTCACAGCTCGAGAACGGCGGCGGGAACCCGAGTGTCGAAACGCTCTGGGCCCTGGCCTCCGCTCTCGGGATCACCTTCGCCGACCTCGTCGATGAGGGCGCGCACTCCCCCACCCTGATCCGCGCCGGAGAAGCGGGAACCGCCGTGGCGTCCTCGGCATCGGAGTACGTCGCCGTGCTGCTGTCGGCGAGTCCGCCGCACGCGCGCCGCGACATCTACCTTCTCTCCGCCGAGCCCGGACAGCCCCGCCGATCCGACCCTCACCCCCGGGGGACGGTCGAGCACCTCGTCATGGTGTCGGGTCGCGGCCTCGTCGGCCCCGCCGATGCCCCCTACGAGCTCTCCCCCGGCGACTACCTCTCGTACGCCGGCGACTCCCCGCACGTGTTCGAGGCGCTCACACCCGGCATGAGCGCCGTGTGCGTCGTCGAGTCGCGCTGACGGCCATCGCCCGGGGCCGGGGCCGGCATCCCGATCGAGTGTCCATGACACGCCGAGTCATCGCACCCCGGCACGGCGCCTTCTGAACACTCGACGTCGGTCGTCGCCCGGCACCGACGGCGCGCTCGCACGTCCAGCGCCGTCGCGTTCCCGTCATGACGCGACGGCACCGTCGGCAGCCGGTCGAGTGTCCAAGACACCCGAGACGGAGTTCAGACCGGTCCGGGTGTTCTGGACACTCAACGGGCGGAAAAAGCCGAACGGCCCCGCTCAGCACGGGGCTGGGCGGGGCCGTTCGCGAGCGGGATCGCTCAGGCGTTGGCATCCTGACGCTTCAGGCGCGAGGCGGTGCGGCCGCGCTCGGTCGCGTCGAG
>JAKOMY010000240.1 GCA_022702225.1 Microbacteriaceae bacterium
CCGGGCCCGGCCCGCGGACCGCCCGGATAGGCTTGCGCAATGGCTCTCTTCTCGCGCCGCAAGAAGTCCGACTCCGACGACGTATCGGCCGACCGGCCCGACACCGCGATCGAGCCGGGCGAACAGCCCGTCGATCCCGCGGGCCCGAGCGATGCCGCTCCGGCTGCGGAGGTTCCGGCCGAAGCCGCCCCGACCGTGGGCATCTCGATGTCGTCGTTCCGCGGGGTGGGCGCCGGCCCCGACACTCCCGAGCCCTCGTCGGCTCCGCCCGTGGCAGCTCGTCCCTCGGCACGCCAGCCCGGCGCGATGGAGGCCCCCGAGGCACCCGAGACGGTGCCGGGCCTTCGCGACAACGTCCTGCTCGGCAATGCCCTCGCCGAGGTCGACGGGCAGCCCGAGCCCGCTCAGCTGCTCAACATCGCGCGGCAGTTGCTGCAAGGGCACGTCTTCCTCCGCGTGAAGGGCGACGCCCGAGCGCTCCTCGCCGAGGGCAAGGACCTCCCGCTCGCCGTCGCGAACAACGGCGACGAGCAGCTCGTCCTCGCCTACAGCGGCGGACTCGCCCTGCGTGCCAGCGTCGATGCCGACGGCGACCGCGACACGTCTGCGATGGGCCAGCCCGTCATGGCGCTGCTGCGTCACGTGCTCGCCGGTCCCTACGCGGGCATCATCCTCGACCCCGCCTCCCAGCCGAACCGCGCCGTGCTGCCCAAGGCTCTCCTCGAGCGCATGGTCGCCGAGGTCGACCCCGAACTGCGCATCAAGACCGCCCTGTGCGAGACGCGCGATGACTCCACCGCGTCGAAGATTGTCGACGCGATCGTCGCCGAGGCTCCCCTGTGGATCGGCGTGAACCGCTCCGAGGAGGGCGGCCCGATCGGCGTCGCCGAGTCGCGGTCGGCCACGGGTGAGCGCTTCCTCGAGGTCTTCACGCACCCGCTCGAACTTCTCGCCCTCGGCCGCGGTGACCAGCCGCTGCCCATCCAGCGCACACAGCTCGCGAAGGCTCTGGCCGGTGACGCCGCACTCACCGGCATCCTGATCGATCCTGCCGGCCCGTGGATCCGCATCGACCGCGACGAGCTCGCTCCGGTGATCGCTCTGGCGGAAGAGGGCTCCGAGCCCACCGCCTGACTCGACGACAAGACGGCGGGCCGCTCCCTCTCGGGGCGGCCCGCCGTCGTTCGTGTCAGACCCCGTACAGCTCGCCGACCGGCACCGCCACCGGGAGCACGTTGCCGGCCGGGGCCAGCGGGCAGGCCCACATCGGGTCGTACGCGCACGAGGGGTTGTATGCGAAGTTGAAGTCGATGACGAGGGTGTCGGGCGCGGCGCCCCGGCCGAGATCGGCGCCCTTGATGGTGTCGAGCAGATAACGCCCGCCGCCGTAGGTGCCCCCGGGGCGGCCGGCCGCGGCATCCCGAACCGGCACGAACAGCCCGCCGCCGTACGACGTCAGCCGCCACACGTCGAGGGATCCGGTCTCGGGCAGTTCGACACGACCGATGCGTTCGAAGCCGACCTCGCCGTCGGTGCCGGTCGTGGCCACGAACGAGGCCTCGTCGGCGTCGAGCAGGGGAACCTCGAAGCGCCACGCGGCGTCGTAGGGCGCGAGCGGCAGACCGACGAAGCCGTCGCGCTGCTCGGGGAGCAACGGCGTGGCCGGATGATCGGCGAACAGCGCGTCGCGCTCGATGCGCCACAGCTCGTGGGCGTCTTCGGGGTCGTCGGCTTCGCGCACCGCGTCGTACAGCGCGAAGACGCGTCGGCGCCAGTCGGCGATGTCGAGGGCGGTCCGGGCGGCTGCGGAGGTCATGGTCCGAGCGTAAACGGCTGCCGGATGCCAGGACTCGGGCTGGACAGCGAGGCGGCGCCCGCTCTGCTCGAAGACGTCTCCGGGGTACCACGGCTTCCGCCCTCTCGCGCAACCCGGCAGACACGACCGTCGCCCGCGCACTAGCGTCGGGACATGGCATCCCCCCGCATCACGCTGACCGTGCCGGGCCCCGACGGCGATCGGGAGGTGGGCATCTCGAACCCCGATCGCGTGCTGTGGCCCGAGGTGGGGATCACCAAGCGCGAGTTGGCGGAGTACCTCATCGCCGTCGCCGACCCCTTCATCGCGGCGAACGGGCATCGGCCGGTGTCGCTCGAGCGTTTTCCCGAGGGGGTGGGAGGCGAGGCCTTCTTCTCGAAGAACCCGCCGAAGGGGGCGCCCGACTTCGTCGAGGCCGTCACTGTGACGTACAACAGCGGGCGCCGGCATCCGCAGCTCTTCCTCGGCGAGATCGCGTCGGCGGTGTGGGCCGCGCAGATGAACACGATCGTGTTCCACCCCTGGGCCTCTCTCGCGAGCGACGCCGACCACCCCGTCGAGTTGCGTATCGACCTCGATCCGCAGCCGGGAACGGGTATCGCCGAGGCGGTCAGCGCGGCGCACGAACTGCGTACGGTCCTTCGCGAAGCGGGCCTCGAGGCCTGGATCAAGACCAGCGGCAACCGCGGCCTGCACGTGTTCTGCCCGATCGAGCCGACGCACGAGTTCCTCGACGTCCGGCACGCAGTCATCGCCGCCGCGCGCGAACTGGAGCGACGGATGCCGGATGCCGTGACCACGAGCTGGTGGAAGGAAGAGCGGGGTCAGCGCATCTTCGTCGACTTCAACCAGGCCAACCGCGACCGGACGATGGCGGGGGCGTACTCGCCCCGGGCTCTGCCCACCGCGACCGTGTCGACTCCGGTGTCGTGGGACGAGCTCGACGGCCTCGACCCGCTCGCGTTCACCGTGCGCTCGATTCCCGAGCGGTTGGGCACGGTCGGGGATCCGTGGGCGGGGTTCAGCGAGAAGCCCGGACGCATCGACACGCTGCTGGAATGGTGGCAACGCGACCTCGACGCCGGGCTGGGCGAGCTGCCGTTCCCGCCCGAGTTCCCGAAGATGCCGGGCGAGCCGCCGCGCGTGCAGCCCTCGCGGGCGAAGGCCCCAGACGCTTAGGGGTTCAGCGCGTCGCCCGCGGCGCTGCGGTAGTAGAGCACGGCGCGTCCGTATCGCGTGCGGTTCAAGAGCCCCGCGCGTTCCATCACGCGCAGGTGCTGGTTGATCGCGGAGGTCGAGACACCGAGCTGCAGGGCGAGATCGGTGGAGGATGCCGGCTCACCCAGCGCCACGAGAAGTGTCGCGCGCGTGCGACCGAGCAGGTCGACGACGGCGTCGGGTGCGGGCTGCGCGCTGGTGGACCACATCGCCCCCTGCCCGCGCGCGGGGTACATCACCGTGGGAGGGAGGTCGTCGTCGATCGGCGTGGACACCCGGACGGTGAAGATCGACGGGACGAGGGTGAGGCCTTCGCCGAGGACCGGTCGGCGCCGAATCTCGGGGTTCCACAACCGCACGTCGAGGTGTCGTCCGTCGTAGCGCGCGGCATCCGACAGGCCGTTGAGGACCGTACCCATGCCGGATTGCGCGGCGACGCGCCCACGGTAGGCGATGTCGGAGCGCAGGACCGCGCTCATGCGCGCCCAGTGCGGCGCGAAGCAGAGGTCCCACGTGGTCGCGAGCGCTCGCTGCAGACGAGCGACGACGAGATCGTGGCGCCCGCGGAAAACCGTCGGCACCTCCCCGTGCACCCGCTCGAGATCGGTGTGCAAGCGCGCCCGCGAGATGCGGCCGAGCTCCGCCAGTTCGTCGTCGAACGACGTAAGAGGGGAGGCGGGCCGCGGGTTGACGAAGTCGGCCGTCCACTTGCGGTCGTTGATCAGCGCGAGCAGCACCTCGAGATCCAGGAGCGGGCGCACGTCTGCGATCTGCCGGAGCCACGGAGCCTGCAGCGGGTACCCCTCCGGTTGCGACAGGGCGCGGAGTCCGAGCCCCAGCTCCGACAACGGGGAGATACCGAAACGGATCGCCGAGATGTCGGCGGCCTCCAGCTCGTACCGGATCATGAAGCCCCACGCTACATCGATTGAACGCCTCTCCGCCGACTGGATCAATGGAGGGGTGACCAGCACGATCCCCGCCGTCCCCCTGAAAGTTCTCGTGCAGACGGACAAGACTCTGCGCCGCCTGCTCACGATCACGCTGGTCGACACCCTCGGACGCGGCGCGTTCTTCACTCTGACGACGCTGTATCTCACGCTCATCGTGGGACTCGAGCCCGTGACGGTCGGTATCGGCTTGACCATCGCCGG
>JAKOMY010000245.1 GCA_022702225.1 Microbacteriaceae bacterium
TTCGCACCCCAGGAGGCCTGATGCAACTCGGAACCCGCTGGACCGCCCGCGAGCAGCCGCCGAAGGCTGTGCCCGAGGCGCTGCACGCGCAGATCGCCGCCGTCGAGGCCGCGCTCAACCCCGACGGTCTCAGCGCCCCCGCCCCGCGGTGGACGCTGACGTTCCTCGAGGGGCGCCCCGTCGCCGAGCTCGACACCGGCGTCATCGTCACCCAGGACGCCGCGGGCGAGGTCGTCGTGCGCTACGACGACGACGCCGAGTTCGCCTGACGAGGACCGCCTCGGAACACAGAGCCCGTCGACGCATTTGTGCGCCGACGGGCTCCGTGCTTTCGTGCCGACGACGGCATGTCCGGATGGCGAGTGCTCCGGGGCGGAGCAGAGCCGGGCTGCGGAGGACGAGTCCGCTCGGGTGATCCCCCACCCGCAGACCCTTCTTCCCGAGCGCGCTCGACCTCAGGTTCCGCGCGCCGAAATCGACCTACCGGGGCAGCAGGTACCGCGCGACGTCGCCCGACATCGCCCGGGATGCCGCGATCCCGGCACGACGAGCCGGCTCGGCCTCGACGCGGGAGATGCGTCGGCGAATGCGACGCTCGGCGACGGTCGACATGGCCTGGGCGCTCACGAGGAGGGCGTTTTCGAGGAGCGTCGGCCGGGCGGAGACGGCGATGGTCTGCGTGATGGCGCTCATGCGGAGCCCCTCTCGGTCGGAAGCGGAAAGATGTCGTTGCGGATCGTGACGGGGCGCACGCCGTCGCCGGTCTGGTCGCGGTAGCGGGCCACGGTTTCGTCGACGAGCGCGTGGATCCGCCGGACGAGGTCCTGCGACTGCTCCGCGGTCAACCGGGCGGTCGCGGTCGAGATGATCGCGGCATCCCGCCACTCCTCCGCTTCATCCCAGCCGTGATTGGCGAAATGCATCAACTGCTGATGACGAAGGGTGAGGGTTTCGGACTGCACCGCCTCCATCACGGTTCGACCCGCGGGGGTGTTCTGCATGTCGGGGTTGGTGAGCGTCACCATTCCGGCCGGGCGTTCCCACCATCGCTCGCGCGCGGTTCCACGGTCGGTGACCTCGCGTATGAGGTCGTGCTGGGCCAGGGCGCGCAGGTGGTAGCTCGTGGATCCCGTCGACTCGCCCGTGAGTTCGGCGAGGCTGCTCGCCGTCTGGGGGCCGTACTGGCTGAGGATGTCGTACAGCCGCACGCGGAGAGGGTGGGCGAGAGCTCGGAGCGCCCCGGCATCCAGGACCCGTTCGGCGCGCGGAGACGACTGGTCGGTCATGTTGCAAAGGTATCTTTGCAAGTGATTGTTTGCAACCCTTTCTCTGCACAGGAGCGGTGGCGGCGCATAGGCTGGAGCGATGACGGATGCCGTGAACAATCCCCTCCTCGCGCCGCCCTCGCTCCCCTACGACCTGCCGCCCTACGGCAGCATCGCCGTCGAGCATTACCTCCCCGCTTTTCGCGCCGCCTTCGCGGCGCAGCGGACCGAGGTCGACGCCATCACCGCCCAGACCGACGCGCCCACCTTCGAGAACACCCTGATCGCCCTCGAACGAAGCGGCGAGCTGCTCGATCGCGTCGCCCGTGCGTTCTACACCGTCGCGTCCGCCGACGGCACTGCAGAGATCCAGGCCGTCGAAGAAGAGCTCGCCCCGCTGATGGCGGCTCACAGCGATGCGATCCAGCTCGACGCAGCGCTCTTCGCCCGCGTCGCCGCCGTGCACGCGCAGCTCGACGCTCTCGCCCTCGACGACGAGAGCCGTTACCTCGTCGAGCGCCACCATCGCGAGATGTCGCTCGCCGGCGCCGGACTCGACGACGAACAGAAGCAGCGCCTGACCGACCTCAACCAGCGCCTGTCCGTGCTGACGAACGCATTCGAGAAGAACCTCCTCGCCGATACCAACGACCTCGCCGTCGTCTTCGACACCGCAGCGGAACTCGACGGCCTCAGCGACGGCGAGCTCTCGGCCGCCGCCCAGGCCGCCACCGACCGCGGGCTCGACGGCCGCTACGTCGTCACCCTCACGCTCTACACGGGCCACCCGCTCCTCGCCTCGCTGAAGAATCGCGAGAGCCGCCGCCGCCTTCTCGAGGCCTCGCGCTCCCGGGCCATCCGCGGTAACGACCACGACAACCGCCCGGTGCTTCGCGAGATCGTGCGCCTGCGAGCCGAGCGCGCGGCGCTGCTCGGCTATCCCTCGCACGCTGCCGCGGTCCTCGCCGACCAGACGGCGGGATCCCCGGATGCCGTGCGCGACCTGCTCCGTCGACTCGCCGCCCCCGCTGCCGCCAATGCCCGCTCCGAGCAGGAGGCGCTCCAGGCGATCGCCGATGCCGACGGCATCCGGATCGAGGCGCACGATTGGGCGTTCTACACCGAGAAGGTGCGCGCGAAGCGCTACGACCTCGACCGCGCAGCCCTGCGCCCCTGGTTCGAAGTGGAGCGCGTACTGCGCGACGGCGTGTTCTACGCGGCCGAGCAGCTCTATGGCATCCGCATCACCGAGCGTCACGACCTGCAGGGCTACCACCCCGACGTCCGCGTGTTCGAGGTGCACAACGCCGACGGCGGTGAGCTCGGGCTGTTCCTGCTCGACCTGTACACCCGCGACACCAAGCGCGGCGGCGCCTGGATGAACTCGATCGT
>JAKOMY010000250.1 GCA_022702225.1 Microbacteriaceae bacterium
GGCCCCACGATCGCGACGTAGGAGAGGAGGCGCCCGCAGGTTTCGCATCCACGTCCCCATTCGTTCGAACTCATCCCCTCATCACCCCCGAACAAGGAGAAATTCATGGCACAGCTCACCGGTTTCGAAGCAGGAACCCTTCAGCAGATCATCAGCCGCACGATGGAGCAGGTCTCCGCGATGGAGGCTGCCCGCGGTCGCGTCGAGGACGCCACCCAGACGATGGCCGCAGCGGCGCGGGCGGAGGCCGGAATCGTGCTGCAGCGCCGGCTCACCGAGTGGCAGAGCGAGTACAGCGACATCAAGAACAAGCTCGACGTCCTCAACACCCAGGTGCAGGCGCTGCTGACGCAGCGCACCAACACCGACGACTCCACCACGTCCAGCGCCGCGGCCTGATCACCCCCCTTCCCCCCGAAAGGAAAAAGCTATGTCCTTCAATGTCGATCTCGTCCAGTTCGAGGTGGCCAACCAGTCGCTCAACAGCTCCTGCCAGGAGGTCGAGCAGATCCTGCAGAACATCTACGACACCATCCGCCCGATGGGCGAGGCCCAGTGGGGCCGCTCGCTGCCCGTGTGGGGCGAACTGCAGCAGCGCTGGAACGTCGAGTACGAAGAGGTCCAGCAGGCCGGCCTCAACATCAAGAACGCCGCGATGCGCGTTCGCGAGGAGTTCTTCGACGGCGACGTGCGCGGCGCGGCCGTCTTCAACTGAGCACGACGGGGTACCCGCCGTCGGCGGGTACCCCGTGACCCCGACGAGAGGAGAAATCGTGGCAGATGACGGCACCCGCGTCGCCTTCGATCGCGAACAGTACAAGCAGGTCAAGGCGCTGGTCCAGGACGTCGAGACCACCACCGACGACGCGCTGTACGGCACGGATGGCTACGCCATCAGCTCGGATCTGCGTGCCCAACCCGTCGAGGCGAGATGGGAGGCCGCCGCGCAGGTCGGCAATACCGTCTCGGCGCTCGCCGGTCAGGTGCGTTCGTTCACGGACACCTTCACCGAGAAGACGCTGCCCGAGTTCCGCGACCAGCTGGACAAGGCGGAACAGCTCTTCGAGGAGACCGACGATCTGAGCGCGGTGCAGGCCCAGGCCTGACTCGAAACCCATCACGAGAACCCCCTGCGAACGAGGAGACGACATGGCCGAAGACGAGACCACCACGGGCTCAGGCGACCACGGAGCGACGGGCGCAGGGGGTTCGACGAGCGGGTCCACCGCGACGGGGGACATGGGGTTGGAGGCGCTCCTCGCACTTGTCGCGGGCGTGGAGGACAGCGGGCTGGCGACGGTGCTCGACGAACTGCAGACCGCCGAGAACGGATGGATCGGCGGGACGCCCGGCGGCGCGGGGCGTGACGACTGGTCGGCGGACATGCGGTACGGGTACTACCACTACGAGGACAACGTCCGCACGTACGAGCTCATCAACAACCCGGAGTCCGGCGTGCGTTTCGCCGACGCCTTCCAGGCGCTGAGGAACAACGTCGCCAAAGTGGCGAGCGACAACGGCCCCGGGCTCAGCGCTCGACGCTCCGATACGGCGGCCGCCCTATTCGAGAAGTTCACCTCCGTGATCGGGCAGAACGCCGAAGAGATGTCCGCGCGCGCGACGGCGCTCGGGGCGGAGGACTCGTCCATCCGCGGGTCCGCGGCGACGGCTCTGCTGGCGCAGCTCACCGCTCAGCGGAAGTCCCTCGAGTCCATGCACCGTCAGCTCACCGATGACGGCGGCGTCGGGGCCAACCTCCGGACGGTGGCCGAGGCGGTACGCACCTTCGAGACGTCGGTGCAGAACACGTGGAACCAACACCAGGAGGCCATCGCCAATCGTGCGGCCCAGGCCAAGTCGGCGGTGATGGAGGACATCGTCCGATACATCGAGGAAGCTGACCGCACCTGGCGCGCCGGGGCGAAGGGACGCAACGGCATGACGGTCGAGCACGCCAAGGGCGTCTTCGCCGCCTACACCTGGGGTGACCGTGCACAGCTCGCCCCGCCGGGGTTCACCGGCGTCGGGGGAGATCTGCGGAGCCCGTCGACCTACGGCCCCATCAATCGCGCGATCTCGCAGTCCGTGCGCGACGTCCTCGCGACGGCCGCCGCCGAGGTCTACGCGGCACAGCAGACCCTCGAGACGGCCCTGCGATCCTCGTTGCGGGCGCTCAAGCAGATGCAGGACCCGACCGCGATGCCGGAGGACCCGTCGCTTCCCTACCCGGGAGGCAACGAAGTAGGCGGGGACGGCTCGGGCGGGGGGAACAACCTCCCGGACCTGGGCGATCTGCTCGCGGACCTGGACGGGGACGGCGGCGGCGACGGCGCGAACGGCCCGGGCGGGGGCGGTGGCGGTGCGTCGGGCGGCGACGGGGCGTACGGCGCTGGCCCGGGTGGTGGCGGCGGTGCGTCGGGCAACGGCGACGGGGTGTTCGGCGACGGTCCGGGTGGTGGTGGCGGAGCTTCGGGCAACGGCGACGGGATCTTCGGCGCCGGTACCGGGGGCGCCGGAGGCGGTGTCGCGGCGGGCAGCGGCGGTGGGGGCGGTGGTTCGGCGAGCGGAGCCGGTCTCGGCGACGGTGGAGGCTTCGGCGCGGCCGGCGACGGCACGGGTTCCGGCGGGGCCGGCGCCTTCGACGGGTCTGAGTTCGGCGGTGCGGGCGGCTTCGGTGCGGACGGCTTCGGCGCGGACGGCGCAGGCAGCGGCGCGGGGGCCGGCTCGTGGTCTACCGGTGACGTCGGGAGCGGTCAGGGCATCGGCGGCGTCGGTGTCGTGGGGACGCCCGGGGGCGCCGGGGGTGGCTTCGGCGGCGCGCGCGGAACCAACAGCGGATCGGCCGGCCGACGGCCCGGGACGAGCGACGGTGCCTACGATGACGGGGCTTCGCTGGTTCCGGACGATGTAGCCCTGCCCGATCTCGACGAGCCGACGGCGGACTTCGCCGGGCTGACGGCGCCCACCGAGTCCGGTGGTGGCGCGGGTATGAGCGGATCGGCGCCGGCGTCCGGAGCCGGCCTTTCCGATCTCGGGTCTGCGGGTGCGGGAGCGGGCGCCGGTAGCGGTGCCGGCTGGACGGCCCCCGGAGCGACCGCCGGTGGCGCCGGTGTCGGAGGCGACCTCGGCATGGGCTCCGGCAACACGGACTCCGACTGGTCGTCGGGCGGCGCCGGGTTCGGGAACGACGTCGGCGCGGGTTCCAGCGGTGCGGGTGGTGCCGGGTCGGACGGGTCGGCGGTCGGCGGCGGCGCGGGCTTCGACGGCGGTGCCGTCGCGGGTTCTGCCGGTGCCGGTGTCGGTTCCGACGGGGCCTCGGGCGGTGTCGGCTTCGGCGGCAGTACCGGTGCGGGCGTCGACTGGTCGTCGGGGGGTGTCGGCGCGGGCTCCGACTGGTCGTCGGGCGGCGGCGCGGGCGCTGCTGGTTCCGGCGCAGACTGGGCGACCGGGGGAGCCGGGTTCGGGAACGAGGTCGGTGCGGGTTCCGGCGGCGCGGCGGGCTCGGGGTCGGACTGGTCCACCGGTGGTGGCGGTGCCGGCTTCGGCGGTGACATCGGTGCGGGCGCGGGCGGCGCAGGTTCCGACTGGGCGCCCGGTGGCGGTGCCGGTGCCGGTGCGGGGCAGAACGCCGGCGCCGGCTTCGACTGGTCGTCCGGAGGGGGCTCCGGTCTCACCCCGATCACGGGCGCCGACGCGGGCGATTTCGCCGCGGGTGGCGGTGCGAGCTTCGGCGGCGGTGGCGCGAGCGACCTTCCGAACGTCGGCGGTGGCGGATACTCGCCCGGCGGAGGCGCCGGCGGGATGGGGACGCTCGGGGACGCCGGCTCCGGCGTTGCCGGCCTGAGCGGCGGAGCCGGCGGCGCCGGGTCTTTCGGCGCCCCCGGTGGGGACCCCGGGGGAGACACCTGGGGCGCGACCGACGGCATCCGCGGTCAGGACGACTTCGCCGCGGGCGGCGGAGCAGCCGGTGCCGGGGCCGTCAACGGCGGCGCGGCCGGCGGCGGAGGGATGGGCGGCGGAGGGATGCCGATGATGCCCATGTCGCCGCAAGCCCAGGCGTCGCGGGACCGGGACCGGGAACGCAACACCTGGCTCTCCGAGGACGAGTCCGTCTGGGGCACGACCAACGCGGACGGCAACGGGGTCGTCGGTCTCGGCGAGGAACGCGAGCCGGTGCGGCCGACCCACGTTCCGGCCGGTGTGGCCGCCGGACGCGCGCCCGTCGCGAGCAGGCGCACCGAGTCCGGCGCGTCCGAAGAGGCTGCGGTGGCGCAGCAGAAGGGAGCATGATGCAGTTCACCGGAGATGACATCGAGCAGATGATGACGGAGGTGCGGCAGACGCACGCCGATCTCGCCGCTCGCGCCGCCGACATCGACGCGCTGACGGCGACCGCAACATCGAAGGACCGTGTGCTCAGCGCGACGGTGGACGCGCGCGGTGTGCTCACCGATCTGCGGGTGACCGGCCAGTCGTGGCGCGAACTCGCGCCGAAAGAGCTGTGCGCCAAGATCGTCGCCATCGTCGCGCAGGCACAGCGCGACGTCCAGGAGCGCGGTCAGGCTCTCCTCGCCGAGAGCGGACCGGACGGCCTGGATCCCGCGGCGGGGCTCCCGACCGCCGACGAGATGACGGCCATGATGCAGACCATGGTCGACCAGCTCCAGGGTGGTCGACCATGAGCGGTGACCGCTTCGCCGCCGATCCCGACCGTCTGCGCCAGAGCGCGCGACGGATCAGCGCCCTGCACAGCCGGGTGCGGGGTCTGTCCGCGACCGTCGAGCAGCTGGCATCCCGTTATCCGGGTGCTGCGGGCGACGGTGACTTCAAGGAGTCCTACGACACGAACTACGTGCCGGCGGCCGAGGCCGCCCGCGCGTTCGCCGCGCAGCTCGCAACCTCCGTCGAGGAACTCGCCCAGGACACGGCGACCGTGGCCGGCGAGTTCGCGGAGACGGAGAACGTCGCGGTGCGGGAGAGCCGACACCAGAAGTAATCGCCCGGACAACGGCCCGGCGGGAACCTCGCGGGGGAATCGAGAAAGGAGGACGCGATGGCGCTCATGGTCAGCAACGAGGCCGCGAACCTCTTCCTCGTGCTCGCGGGAGAGCGCTTCCCGATGGCCAACGAGGACCAGCTGCGCGACCTCGCGCGGGGTTGGCAGATGGCCGCTCGTGAGCTGAACGACCTCGACGGCGATCTGCGCCGTGATCTGCTGGCGACGCAGCGCGGCTTCACCGGTAGAAGCCGCGACGCGTACGACCAGTACATCGCCTCGCTCACCGAGGGCGACGCGCTGCGGGAGGTCGCCGAGTCGATGCTCTCGAGCTCGCAGTTCCTCGCGAAGCTCGCGCTCGACGTGGAGTACACGAAGTACACGCTGATCGGCGCCCTGATCGCGCTCATCGCCGAAATCGCCTGGGCCATCGCCATGGCGGTGCCGTCGTTCGGGTCGTCGTTGGCGTGGCTCGCCGCGCGCAAGGCGATGTACTCCATCCTGTTCCGTACGGTGCTGCGGAAGCTCCTCGCGGAGGTCGCGAAGGGGGCGGCGTTCAACGTCCTGAGCGAGGTCGCCATCGACGCGGTCGCTCAGCTCGCGCAGATGGCGGAGGGCAATCGCACCGAGTGGGACGGCGACAAGACCTCCGGTGCGGCGGCGGGCGGAGCCCTCGCCGGCATGTTCGGCGGCGCCGTCGTCGTCGGCGGTGCGGCGATCGGCAAGGGCCTCGGCAAGGGCGCCGGCGACATCGCTGTGCCCGGAGCGGGAAAGGGCGTGGGTGACGACGTCCTCGACGCGGCGCCGAGCCCGAGCGGGGGGCCGACGCCGAACCCGAGTCCGACGCCGAGCCCGAGTCCGGCGTCCAGCCCGACGCCACCTCCCGCGACGCCGAAGCCGGGGCCGACGCTCACCCCGTCGTCGGGTGGCTCGGGCTCGCTCCCGGTTTCCTCGACGACGGGAGCGGGGCCACGGCCGCACGGCTGGAGAGAGACCGGTCAGGGCATCGTCACGGACTTCGCGGGCGAGGCCTTCGTGGAGG
>JAKOMY010000277.1 GCA_022702225.1 Microbacteriaceae bacterium
CCGGATACGCCGCCACCGGCGCAACCCTCGACCTGGGCGTGCTCGTGAACGGCGGGCCGGTGGCATCCGTACCCGTACGTATTCCCCTCGCGATGACGAACCGCCACGGTCTCGTGGCCGGCGCGACGGGAACGGGTAAGACACGCACGCTGCAGCTGCTCGCGGAGCAGCTGTCCGAGAACGGCGTGCCGGTGTTCGCCGCCGACATCAAGGGCGATCTGTCGGGGTTGGCCGCCGAGGGCGTCTCGAGCGAGAAGCTCCTCGCGCGCACCGCCGCTCTCGGCCAGGACTGGTCGGCGCGATCGTTCCCGACGGAGTTCTTCGCCCTCGGCGACGACGTGGGGTCGGGCATTCCGGTGCGAGCGACGGTGTCGGGTTTCGGCCACCTGCTGCTGAGCCGCGTGCTCGGTCTCAACCCGACCCAGGAGTCGAGCCTCGGCCTCGTCTTCCACTACGCCGACGAGAAGGGACTGGCGCTCGTCGACCTGTCCGACCTGCGCACGGTGCTGACCTACCTCACGAGCGAAGAGGGCAAGCCGGAGCTGAAGGGCATCGGCGGGCTCTCGGCCGCGACGGCGGGCGTCATCCTCCGGGAGCTGGTGGCTTTCGCCGCCGTCGGCGCCGACACCTTCTTCGGTGAGCCCGAGCTCGATGTCTCGGTGTTCTTGAGGACGGATGCCGCGGGCGCGGGCATCGTGAGCTTGCTCGAGGTGCCCAACGTCGCGGCGCGGCCCCAGCTGTACTCGACGTTCCTCATGTACCTGCTCGCGGAGCTGTACGAGGCCCTCCCCGAGGTGGGCGATCTCGACAAGCCCAAGCTCGTGTTCTTCTTCGACGAGGCGCACCTGCTGTTCCGGGACGCGTCGAAGGCGTTTCTCGAGGCGATCACCCAGACCGTGCGGCTGATCCGCTCGAAGGGCGTCGGCGTCTTCTTCGTCACTCAGACGCCGAAGGACGTTCCCGGCGACGTGCTCGCGCAGCTCGGCTCGCGGGTGCAGCACGCTCTGCGTGCTTTCACCCCCGACGACGCCACGGCCCTGCGAGCCTCTGTGCGCACCTACCCCGACTCGGGTTACGACCTCGAGCGGGTCCTCCAGGAGCTCGGGACGGGCGAGGCGATCATCACCGTGATGAGCGAACGCGGGGCGCCCACCCCGGTCGCGTGGACGCGGATCTTCGCGCCGCGTGCGTCGATGTCGCCCCTCCCCGCCGAGGCGATGGCGTCGGCGGTGTCGGCATCCCCCCTCTTCTCCGCCTACGGAACGCCGATCGATCGCGAGTCGGCACGCGAGATCCTCGGTGCGCGCATGCAGGCGGCGACCGAGGCGAAGGACGCGGCGGAGCGGGCGAAGAAAGAGGCCGCGGACGCCGCCGAGTACGCCAAGCAGAAAGCGGCGATCGACAAGGCCAACGCCGAAGCGCAGAAGAAGGCGCAGCGCGAGTACGAGCGGATCCTCAAGAGCACCGCGGCTCCGCGCTCTCGCACCGCCACACCGACCGCCGGACTGGACGGCCTGCTCGGGCGCGGGGCGACCAAGAGCATCGTCAACGGGGTCATTCGCGGACTGTTCGGCAACGGGCGGCGCCGCTAGCTCCCCATCGACGACGAGACGGGATCGGATGCCGGTCACCCGGCATCCGATCCCGTCGTCGTGGTCGCGGCTTAGGGGCGGTGCAGCTCGAGCGGCATAGTGGACGTGTCGATGAGCGGGTCGTCGTCCTGGCGCGCCACCAGGGCCTTCGCCTCGCCGGGAGTCTCGACCGTGGGGACCGAGCCGAGCAGCGGCCGCTTGGCCGTCTCGGGCATCGCGATGAGGGCGACCAGACCCATGGCGGCGAAGAACATGATGTAGAACGCCGGCATGAGGGTGTTGCCCGTCCAGTCGATCAGCGCCTGGCTGAACAGCGGGGTCGTGCCGCCGAACAGCGAGACCGACACGTTGTAGGCGATCGCCATCGCCCCGAAGCGCGAGGCGGTGGGAAAGAGCGCGGGAAGAGTGGATGCCGCGATGCTCGCGTAGAACGCCACGGGTACCGCCGCGAGGACGAGGGCGATCATCACGGCCCACAGCTCGCCGATCTGCATGATGAGGAAGGCCGGCACGAGCAGCACGAGAGCGGAGCCGGCCGCCAGGACGTAGATGGGCTTGCGGCCGACCTTGTCGCTCAGTCGTCCGAAGATCGGGAGCATGGCGGACATCAGCAGCAGGACGGGGACGGTGGCGACCGCCGACCCGACGTTCGAGATGCCGACCTCTTTCTCGAGGTACACCGGCATGTAGCTGGTGAGCGCGTAACCGGCGGTGTTGGTCGCGGCGACCAGGGCGATCGCGATGAGCAGCGGCTTCCAGTGATGGCGCACGATGCCGGTGAGACCCTGTCGCGACATCGGGTCGTCCTTGTCGATCTCGTTCTGGGCCTCGGCCGCGTGCGTCTGCTCGAACGAGGGGGTCTCGGGGATCTTGAGCCGGAACCAGATCGCGACGATACCGAGGGGCACCGCGAGAAGGAACGGGATGCGCCAGCCGTACTCGGTCATCGCGTCGGGGCCCGAGACGCTCGTGACGACCGCCGTGGTGATGGCCACGGCGCCGGCGCCCGCGGCGAAGCCGACGTAGGAGCCCACGTCGAGCCACGACGACCAGAAGCCGCGGCGCTTGTCGGGGGAGAACTCCGACACGTAGGTGGTCGCACCGGCGTACTCGCCGCCGGTGGAGAAGCCCTGGACCATCTTCAGCAGGTACAGCGGGACGATGGCCCAGAGTCCGATCTGAGCGGAGGTCGGCAGGATGCCGATGAGGGCGGTGGCCGTGGCCATCATCGCCATCGTGAGGAAGAGCACCTTCTGTCGGCCGATGCGGTCGCCGAGCGGGCCGAGGACGAAGCCGCCGAAGGGGCGGACGAGGAAGGAGATGGCGAATCCGAGGAGGGTGACCAGCAGACCCCACGGGTCGGGCAGATCGGAGGCGAAGACGGCGGTGAGCGTCACGGCGAGGTATCCGTAGATGCCGAAGTCGAACCACTCCATGAAGTTGCCGACGACGGTGCCGCCGATGGCGGTGCGCACGCGCTTCTTGTCGACGACGATGACGTCATCGACCTCGAGCCGGGGGGCTTCCGATGTCGAGGGGGGTTTCTCGTTCATCCTTCTACCGTTACCCGCATCCGTCCTTCGTTTCCAGTCCGGCCGGTGCGTGCGGGCGGTGTGATAGCCAGGCGGGAGTGCTGCCACGTCAAGCCCCCGAGGATGTCGGGGGTCCGGCGTACCGTGTCGGGCATGCCCGAGCTCTCCGCCCCCACCGGTCGCGAACCGGCGCTCATCGCCCAGCCCCGCCCCGACGGATCGGCGCCGCGCGCGCTGGTGCTCGGAGCCACCGGTTACCTGGGGGGAAGGCTCGTGCCGCGGCTGCTGTCGGCCGGCTACCGGGTGCGCGTCCTCGCGCGCGATGCGCGCCGGGTCGAGGCCTTCCCCTGGGGTGACGACGTCGAGACCGCCACCGGCGACGCGACCGACGCCGATGCCGTCCGCGCCGCGGTCGAGGGCGTCGATGTGCTCTACTACCTGATCCACTCGATGGGCAGCGGCCGGGATTTCGAAGCGACCGATCGCGTGGCGGCCCAGACCGTCGCCGACGCCGCCTCGGCGGCATCCGTCTCGCGCATCGTCTACCTCGGCGGCCTGCACCCCGACGACGCCACCCTGTCGGCGCACCTGCGCTCGCGCGTGGAAGTGGGCGAGATCCTGCTGCACAGCGGCGTGCCCACCCTGGTCTTGCAGGCCGGTGTCGTGATCGGCTCGGGCTCGGCGTCGTTCGAGATGGTTCGCCACCTCACCGATGTGCTGCCGTACATGCCCGCGCCCAAATGGGTGCGCAACCACATCCAGCCGATCGCCGTGCGCGACGTGCTGCACTACCTGCTGGGGGCGGCGCGTGTGGCCCCGAACGTCAACCGCGCCGTCGACATCGGCGGGCCCGACGTGCTGCGCTACGGGCAGATGATGAACGGCTACGCGATGGAGGCCGGGCTGCCGCAGCGCGCGATCGCCCCGCTGCCGGTGCTCACCCCGCGCCTCGCCTCGCACTGGGTGAACCTCGTCACCCCGATTCCCCGGGCCATCGCCCGGCCGCTCGTGGAGTCGTTGCAGAACGACTGCGTGGTCAAGGACCGCGCGATCGACGATCTGGTCCCGCGACCCGAGGGCGGCTTGCTGCCCTACCGCGAGGCCGTGCGCCGGGCCCTGGGCCGCGTGAACGATGACGCGATCGAGACGAGCTGGCAGGACTCCGAGGTCTCGGGCGCCCCGAGCGACCCCCTGCCGAGCGACCCCGAGTGGTCGGGACGATTGGTCTACACCGACGTGCGCTCGATGACCACGAGGGCGAGTTCGGCGCAGCTGTGGTCGGTGATCGAGGGGATCGGCGGAGAGAACGGCTGGTACTCCTCGCCGGTGCTCTGGGCGATCCGCGGGTGGATGGACCGACTTGTCGGCGGGGTGGGCCTGGCCCGCGGTCGTCGGAGCCGGTCGGTGGTGACGGTGGGCGACGCCCTCGACTTCTGGCGCGTCGAGGCGATCGAGCCCGGCCATCTGCTGCGCCTGCGCGCCGAGATGAAGGTGCCGGGCGGGGCGTGGCTCGAGCTGCGGGCGACGCCCGACGGCGAGGGGGCGCGGTTCGACCAGCGGGCGCTGTTCTTTCCCACGGGCCTCGCCGGCCGTCTGTACTGGCTCGCGGTGCTGCCCTTCCACGGACTGATCTTCAGCGGCATGGCCCGACGCATCACCGCCGCGGCCGAGCACGTGCAGCGCGACGATCTCGAGCCGAAGTCGAAGGCGGGCCGTATCGCGCCCGAGATCGCCGAGGTCGAGACGACCGCTGCGCCCTCGTCCGAGAACGTCCCCTCGGCTCGGGCGACAGCCCGCCGCCCCGGCGGCCGCAGCGCCTAGGCTGATCGGCGTGCCCCATGTCGCCCGCGTCCTGACCGTCTCCGATCGCTCGGCCGCGGGCCTGCGAGAGGACCGCGGGGGTCCGCTCGCCGTCGCGCTGTTGCGCGAGGCGGGCTTCGTCTGCGCCGACCCGGTGGTCGTGCCCGACGGTGCCGACAGCGTCGAGCGGGGGCTGCGCGACCTCGTCGCCGACGGCGCGGGGCTCGTCGTCACCACCGGAGGCACCGGGATCGCCCCCACCGACCGCACACCCGAGGGCACCGCCCGTGTCCTCGACCGCGAGCTGCCCGGCATCGCCGAGGAGCTGCGGCGTCGAGGCCTCACCGACACCCCCATGGCGGTGATCTCTCGAGGGCTCGCGGGGATCGTCGACCCCGGCACGCTCGTCGTCAACCTTCCCGGGTCGACGAGGGCCGTGGCATCCGGGATCGCCGTCGTCGCACAGCTGGCCCCGCACATCCTCGACCAGCTCTCCGGAGGAGACCACGCATGAGCGCTGTCCGCATCGCCCGCTTGTCCGAGACCCCGCTCGACCTCGACGAGCACCTGGACGCCGTCGAGGAGTCGTCGTCGGGGGCCGTGACGACCTTCGTCGGACGCGTGCGCGACATCGACCCCGACGCCTCGGGCGCGGTCGTGGCGCTCGAATACAGCGCGCACCCTGACGCCGAGCAGACCCTGCACCGCATCGCCGAGACCGCCGCGGCGGGAACCGATGCGATCGTCGCCGTCAGCCACCGCGTCGGCCGTTTGGGCGTCGGAGAGGCCGCGGTCGTGATCGCCGTGGCATCCGGTCACCGCGCCGAGGCGTTCGAGGTCTGCCGCGCCGTGATCGAGACCATCAAGACCGACCTGCCCGTGTGGAAGCGTCAGGTCGAGGCCGACGGCAC
>JAKOMY010000392.1 GCA_022702225.1 Microbacteriaceae bacterium
TCTTTTCAGTCGAAATGGCCACCCAACGTTGGGTGGCCATTTCGCATTTACGGGCACTTTCGGGTGCGGTACCGCGTCGGCGCGTTGTTCCGTGGGGAAGGACCCACCGACGCATCACCACACCCACCGCGGGATCGATAGGGTCGATGACGTGAGCGGCTTTTCGGGACACCTGCCCGGGAGTCGCGAGTACCGGCGTCTCCTGATCGGTCTCTTCTTCGGCGGTGTCGCCACGTTCGCGCAGCTCTACGCAACGCAGGCCGTGCTTCCCGCGATCGCCGTCGATGTGGCGTCGGGCCCGGCGGGTGCCGCCTCGACCGTGTCGGCTTCCACTCTCGGGTTGGCTGCGGCGGTCATCCCGTGGTCGCTGGTGGCCGACCGGATCGGTCGAGTTCCGGCGATGGCGATCGGTGTCATCGCCGCCACGCTGCTCGGCGCCGTCACACCGTTCGCTCACGATCTCAGCTTGCTGCTGGCGCTGCGGCTGCTGGAAGGCGTGGCACTCGGTGCGGTGCCCGCTGTCGCTCTGGCGTATCTGAGCGAAGAGGTCTCGCCGCGTTTCGTGGCGGCTGCCGCCGGTTCCTACATCGCCGGCACCACCGTGGGAGGCCTGTCGGGCCGCGTCGCTTCGGGCTTCGTCGCCGAGTTCGCCGGGTGGCGGTGGGGGGTGGCATCCGTGGTGTTCCTCTGCGCGGTGGCCGCGGCCGTGTTCCTGGCGTTGGTGCCCACGGCGCGGGGTTTCGTGCCCGGGCGCGCGCGAACCGTGAGGGGTCCCACGGTGCGGCGCCGCCTCGCGCTCAACCTGCGCTCACCCGTGCAGCTGGCGCTGTACGCCCAGGCGTTCTTGTTGATGGGCGCTTTCGTCGCGGTCTACAACTACCTGGGATTTCACCTCGCCGAGCCTCCGTTCTCTCTGGCGCCGGCCGTGGTGACCCTGTTGTTCCTCGCGTACCTGGCGGGCACGGTGTCGTCTCCTCGTGCAGGTGCCCTCGCCGTGCGGTATGGGCGTCTGCCGCTGCTTCTGGGGAGCATCGGGGTGATGGCGGTCGGCGTCGTCGCGATGTCTATCCCGTCGGTCGCAGCCGTGATCGCGGGACTTCTCGCGTTCACCGCGGGCTTCTTCGCGGCGCACGCGGTGGCGTCGGGATGGACGCCGGTGGCGGCAGATCCGCAAGCGCGCGCCCAAGCGTCCTCGCTGTACTACCTGGGCTACTACGGGGGCTCGAGCCTGTTCGGATGGCTGCTCGGGCTGGTGTTCGCGTCGGCGGGGTGGGTGGTTTTCTCATCACTGGTGCTCGGGATGTGCGTCCTCGCGTTCGGGGTCGCCATGTTGGCTCTGCGCTCGGCTCCTGCTCGCCCTCGATGAGACCTGTCGGCGTATCCATCGATGTTCGGCGGGTCGAGGTCAATGGCCCGGGTCGATGTCGGCGGGAGAGACTAGCGTCGTAGATGACGTGAGGGAGGTCGGAGTGGAAGACGCCGATGAGCGCGCTGCGATGGATGACGAGATGATCGACGCCGGTCAGGGCGAGGGGGATCCGGGCGACGCGGAAGACGCGACCGAGAACGCGACGGAGATCAGCTACGACGAGCAGCGCTATCCGGCGCGACCGCGTCGACTCCGCCCGCGTGATCAGTTCCGCGGCGGGACGCTACGCCGTTTCCTGACCGATCCTCGCAATGCGAACGGCGGTAACCCGTCATACGTCGAGTGGCTCGTGCGTCAGTCGATGCTGAAAGACGCCGACGTCCTGAGCCGGCAACTCTCTGGCCAGCCGTCCATGTGGCGGAACCCCTATGCGCGCCCCGACGCCCGTCGCGCGATCGAGTCCACCGACGTCTGGTTCACGGCCTATCCGATCTCGCTGATCACACGGCCGGGGGAGTCCTTCCTGGAGGCACTCGGAGACGAGGCATTGTGGGAGGCCTTCGAGTGGGTGGGGATCAACGGCATCCACACCGGGCCCGTGAAGCGCGCCGGCGGCATCACGGGATGGCAGGAGACCCCGAGCGTCGACGGTCACTTCGACCGGATCAGCACGCAGATCGACCCCGAGTTCGGCGACGAGAACGCGTTCCGTCGCGTCGCGGATGTCGCGGAGTCCCACGGCGGCAGCGTGATCGATGACATCGTCCCCGGTCACACCGGCAAGGGGGCGGACTTCCGCCTCGCCGAGATGGCCTACAAGGACTATCCCGGGATCTACCACATGGTCGAGATCCCGCGCGAGGACTGGGATCTCCTGCCCGAGGTACCCGCGGGTCGCGACTCCGTGAACCTCGACGCCGACACCGAACGAGAGCTGAGCGCACGCGGCTACATCATCGGTGAGCTGCAGCGCGTCATCTTCTACACACCCGGCGTCAAGGAGACGAACTGGAGCACCACGGCACCGGTCGTCGGTACCGATGGTCTCGAACGGCGCTGGGTGTACCTGCACTACTTCAAAGAGGGGCAGCCGTCCATCAACTGGCTGGACCCGACGTTCGCGGGGATGCGGCTCGTGATCGGAGACGCGCTGCACTCGCTCGGCGACCTCGGCACGAGCGCGCTTCGCCTCGATGCCAACGGTTTCCTCGGGGTCGAGAAGAGCGCGGAGGGTCTGCCGGCGTGGTCGGAGGGCCATCCGCTCTCCCATGCGGCGAACCACATCATCGCCGGTATGGTGCGCAAAGTGGGCGGCTTCACCTTCCAGGAGTTGAACCTGACGATGGAGGACATCCGCGACACCAGTGCGGTCGGCGCCGACCTCTCGTATGACTTCGTGACGCGGCCCGGGTATCACCACGCTCTCGCCACGGCGAACACCGAATTCCTGCGTCTTGCGCTGACCACGGCCCTCGAGACCGGCGTCGAGCCCGTGCAGCTCGTGCACGGCATGCAGAATCACGACGAGTTGACCTACGAGCTCGTGCACTGGGCGACGACGCACCGCGACACCGTCTACCCCTTCCGCCACGAGGAGCACACCGGCGGCGAGATCGCCGAGATGGTGCGCGCCGAGCTGACCGAGAAGCTCACGGTCGAGGCCGACTACAATCTCGTCTTCACGCAGAACGGGATCGCGTGCACCTCGGCATCCCTCATCGCCGCCACGCAGGGAAAGGCGACCCTCGACGACATCTCCGACGAGGACATCCCGGCGATCCGCGACGCGCACCTGCTGCTGGCGAAGTACAACTCGTGGCAGCCGGGCGTCTTCGCGTTGTCCGGGTGGGATCTCACCGGTTCGCTCACGCTTCCCGCCGACGATGTGCGGCACCTCATCTCGACGGGCGACACCCGCTGGATCGAGCGCGGAGCGCACGACCTGCTCGATGTGGCGCCCGAGGCGTCGTCGTCGATGTCGGGCGTGCCGCGCGCGCGTTCGCTGTACGGCTCGCTCGGACGGCAGCAGGAGGACCCGGAGTCCTTCCTGTCAGGGCTGAAGGAGATCCTGCGGATCCGCGGCGACCACGGCATCGCCATCGCCTCGCAGGTCGACATTCCACAGGTCGGTCACCCCAGCATGCTCGTGATGGTGCACCGTCTCGACGGGGGCGATCGGCGGGACCAGGCGGCCCCGCTGCAGATCACGGTGCTGAACTTCTCGGGCGAGACGATCGAGGGCACCGTACGCTCCGAGTGGCTCGTTCCCCAGAGCACGGCGATCGACGCGGCGACGGGTGAAGCCGTCGGCCGCGTGGACGAGCTGCAGAGCTTCTCGCTCGAGCTCGGTCCCTACGCCGGTCTGTTCCTCGTGCTGGAGCCTCCGGTCATCGAGGACTGAAGCGATGTCGGGGGTCGGGCATAGCGTGAGCGCATGTCCACCCCCGACTGCCTCGTTCCGGAGTGTCGCGAGCCGTCCGAGCCTCTTGCGCCGCTGACCCTGTGCGTGTGGCACCTGGCCGTCAGCGCAGACTGGGCGGCTTCGACCGAGGGGGTGACCGATGTTCTGCCGTCGCCCTGTCGGCTCTGCGGCTCGCGCCTGGGCGTGCGATGGCCGAGCGGATGGCTGTGCGCGGTGTGCGAGTGGCGGCACGGGGAAACCGTCGACGACGAACTCCCACCCCCACGAGTGGACGTGGTCTACTACCTGAGGTTCGAGGACCGCATCAAGATCGGCACCACCGCGAGCCCCCGTCAACGGCTCTCGGCGATCTGGCACGACGAGCTTCTCGCCTTCGAGCCGGGGGACCGTTCGCTGGAGCGCCGCCGCCATGCCCTCTTCGCCGAGGAGCGCTTCGGCAGGACCGAGTGGTTCCGCCGGAGCCCGGCACTCGATGCGCACGTGACCGGGCTGGCCGCGGGCGTCGACGACCCGTGGGCCCTCTACGCCCGCTGGACGAGCGCGGCGATCGCACGGAGCGGATGAAGGGTCCGGGGGTTCGGACTCTCTCGATGGTGCCGTCTCGGCTGCCGCTCCGGACAGCTCACCGGAACGCCGTGCATGCAGCGCGCAAGACCCAGGAGCTTCTGAGCGCCGGGCTTTAGGGTTCGGGGACACGACTCGAGAGGCGACACCATGGGACTGTTCGACCGACTGTTCGGCTCCGGCGACGAGACGTCGCGGCGCACCCCCGAGGTTCCGGCGCCGCACGTTCCGGTGAGCGGATCCCGCGAGGCGGGCGGCCGGTACGCACCTCCGCCGGCGCAGGCTGCGGCGCCGGGGCCCCCGGCATCCGGATCCGAAGACGACCGTCAGGCCATCGAGCGCTACCGGTACCTCTTGCGCACGGCTCCGCCCGAGACCGTCGAGCAGGTGCACGCCGAGGCCTTCGGCCGCTTGACCCAGGGGCAGCGTCAGCAGGTTCTCGCCGAGTTGTCGTCGGGGCTGGCTCCCGCGGAGCGTCCCGCGAGTGACGACCCCGCCACCCTGGCCCGTGCGGCCACGCGCGCCGAATACTCGCAGCCCGGCTTCATGGAGCGCACTTTCGGGGGACGGGGGTTCTCGAACGGCCCGGGATTCGGCTCCATGCTCGGGGCGTCGATGCTCGGAACCATCGGCGGATACGTCGTCGGCTCGGCTCTCGTCGGGGCGATGTTCGATCCGGGGTACGACGCGGGCTACGCCGACGGTGCGGCGGCGGATGCGCAGCCCGACCCCGCGATGTCCGATCCCGGAGGCGCCGACCCGGGGGCGATGGACGCCGGCGGAGGCGATCTCGGTGGGGATTTCGGGGGCGATTTCGGCTTCTGACCCCGTGGGCCGGGGCGTGAACACTCGCTGAACGGCGTGCCGCGGTGCTCTGACGGTGCCCGAGGTGAGCGAAACGCTATCGTCGAGGCCATGGCGCCCCCGACCTCGAGCGAGCGCTACGGTCTGCGCCGCAGCATCATGGCGAGTCAGACGTTGCTCGCTGCGGCGACCCTGCTGGGTGTGGTCGTGTCGATCGCGGTCGGGCAGGTCGTCCACGCGTCGCTGTTCTTCGCGGGCACCGCCCTCGTCTTCGCGGGGGCGATCGCGGCCGTCCTGGTGCCGTGGCAGGGGATGCCGAGGTGGGTGGTCGGGCTGCTCCCCATCGTCGACGTCGTGGCGATCGCTGCGATGCGCGAGAGCGCTCCGATGTCGGGTCTCGGCCTGCTGTGGACCTTCCCCGCGATCTGGATCGGGACGGTGTTCGGCCTTCGCGGGATCATCGCCGTTTCGCTGACGGTTTCGGTCGTCATGGTCCATCAGCTCGTGACGGATGACCTGCAGCGGTTCTCGTCGTCGACGTTGGTCCTGCCGTTCACGGTCACGGCGCTCGCATCGATGGCCGCCCTCACCGCGCGCCGCGGTCGCGCTCAACGCGTCCTGCTCGAGAAGCAATCGGCTGAGCTGCGTCGCGCTCTCGATCGCGCCCGGCGCCAGGAAGACCTGGTGACCGAAGTCCTGGATGCCGTCGACTTCGGCGTGACGCGCATCACTCCCTCGGGGGAGTTCTCGGTCACCAACACCGCCCACGGGCTCCTTCTGAACAGCACCGACGCCTTCGGGCGCGAGATCGCCGTGTTCGCCGCCGACGGCTCCACGGCGATCGCCCCCGATGCCGCGCCGCTGGCCCGCGCGCGATCGGGCGAGGCCTTCGAGGCGGAGGTGGTCTGGTACGGCTCACCCGGTGAGGACCGCCGTGCCCTCAGCGTCACCTCGCGACGTCTGCCCGAGAGCGATAGCGGGGAGGTCGGTGGGGTGGTGGTGTCTCG
>JAKOMY010000309.1 GCA_022702225.1 Microbacteriaceae bacterium
GCCTTGGGCGACGACGAGTCGGGCTCGAGGTAGTACGCCTTGTCGAGCGTCAGCAGGTCGACCTGGTCGCTCGGCACGAACTCCACGACCTCGATCTCCCGGCTGCGCTCGCTCGGCAGCGACGCCAGATCGTCCTTGGTCAGCACGACCGTCTGCTCGCCGTCGTCGTAGGCCTTGTCGATGTCCTGGTACGGCACGACCTCGCCGTCCACCTCGCAGACGCGCTGATACCGGATGCGGCCGCCGTCCTTGTTGTGCACCTGATGCAACGAGACGTCGTGGTCCTCGGTCGCCGAGTACACCTTCACAGGCACGTTGACGAGCCCGAACGTCAGGGCGCCCTTCCAGATCGATCGCATGTGCCCAGTGAACACCGGGAGAGCGGTGGATGCCGAGACCCTTGCGCGCGAACGTGTCCGGCCCCTTCGAGCAGACCTCGGACCTGGCCCCCGGGTGGCTGAGCGTCTCGAAGCCACCGGAACCCCGAGTTCGCCGCAACCCCCTCGGCATCCCTCTCCCCCTCCGCTCTACGCTGGGGCGATGACGGAGCAGACGGTGCGCATCGGCGGTCGTCGCCTGCGCCTATCGAACCTCGACAAGGTGCTCTACCCCGAGACCGGCACCACCAAGGGCGAGGTGATCGACTACTACTCGCGCATCGCCCCCCTGCTTCTCCCTCACGTCGCCGACCGTCCGCTCACGCGCAAGCGCTGGCCCGATGGGGTGGGGACGGATGCCGACCCCGGCGAACCGTTCTTCGCCAAGGCCCTCGAGCCCGGTGCGCCGGCGTGGGTGCGGCGCTTCCCCATCGATCACTCCTCGGGCGCGAAGGACTACCCCGTCGTCGACGACCTCCCCACCCTCGTCTACCTCGCGCAGGTCGCGAGCCTCGAGTTGCACGTGCCGCAGTGGCGTTTCTCGAGCGACGGCGAGAGGCAGAACCCCGATCGCCTCGTGCTCGATCTCGACCCCGGTCCGGGCGTGGGCTTGGCCGAGTGCGCCGAGGTCGCGCGGTGGGCGCGTGCGATCCTGCGAGACATGGGGCTCGACCCGTTGCCGGTGACGAGTGGGAGCAAGGGCATCCATCTGTACGCCCGCCTCGACGGGGGCCAGTCCAGCGACGCGGTCAGCGTCGTCGCGAAAGAGCTCGCGCGCGCGATCGAGGCCGATCACCCCGACCTCGTCGTCAGCCAGATGTCGAAGGCTGCACGCCCCGGCAAGGTGTTCATCGATTGGAGTCAGAACAACGGCTCGAAGACGACGATCGCGCCGTACTCGCTGCGCGGCCGCCCGCGCCCCTACGTCGCCGCCCCGCGCACCTGGGACGAGCTGGACGACCCCGACCTGCGGCACCTGTTGTTCACCGAGGTCCTCGGGAGAACCGACGACCCGCTCGCCTCTGTCGACGCGGCGCACGGGCCCCTGCGCGCCTACATCGCGAAGCGCACAGCCGGAAAGACCCCCGAGCCGGTGCCCGAGGCTCCCCACGGCGCGCCCGCCGCCGAGGGGCTCCCCCGGTTCGTCATCCAAGAGCACCACGCCTCACGTCTGCACTGGGACCTCCGCCTCGAACGCGACGGCGTGCTCGTCAGCTGGGCCGTCCCCCGGGGTGTGCCGCCCACCACAGCAAAGAACAGCCTCGCCGTCATGACCGAGGACCACCCGCTGCAATACCTCGACTTCGCCGGCGAGATCCCCCGCGGCGAGTACGGCGCGGGCACCATGACCGTCTGGGACACCGGTACGTACGAGCTCGAGAAGTGGCGCGACGACGAGGTCATCGCCACCCTCGAGGGCAGAACCGACGGACCGCTCGGCCGCGTGCGACTCGCCCTCATCCGCACCGAAGGGCAGGGTGAGAGATCGCAGTGGCTGCTGCACCGCATGAAGACGGATGCCGCGGGCCGACCGCAGGGCGGCGGAGCCCCCGTGGTGGCCCTGGACCACGGCTCCGCTGATCCCCCTGCATCGACCGAGGTCCCACCGAGCGTCGACAGGGACGGCGACATCGAGCCCATGCTCGCCACCTCCGCGACGCCGGGGATCGCCCGCGCCGCAGCCGAACGCTGGGGCAGCACGCCCTGGGTCGAGATGAAGTGGGACGGCATCCGGGGTCTGGGGATCTGGGACGGCGAACGGCTGCGCCTGCGATCGCGCAACGGCAACGACCTGACGGACGCCTATCCCGAGCTCACGAGCGTCGACCTGGGTCTCGGGCCCGACCCGGCCGTCTTCGACGGAGAGATCGTCGCGCTCGACGAGCAGGGACGGCCGAGCTTTCCGCTTCTGCAGAGGCGCATGAACCTCGCGAAGGCGCGCGAGATCGCCCGCGAGGCCGAGCGCACCCCCGTTCACCTGTACCTCTTCGACGTGCTGTCGGCGGGTGGGCGGGATGTGGCATCCCTCCCCCTGTCGGAGCGGCGCGACGTGCTCGAGGAGCTGGCCGCCGAGGCCGGGGGCCCGGTCGTCGTGCCTCCCGTGTTCGACGACGTGGATGCCGCGGTCTCCACGAGCGGCCGGTTCGGGCTCGAGGGCGTCGTCGTGAAGGACCCAGGCTCGACCTACCGCCGCGGGGTGCGATCCGAGCGGTGGCTGAAGGTCAAGCACTCGCGCACGCAGGAGGTCGTGATCGGCGGGATCCGACCCGGTAGAGGAAACCGTTCCGGCACGATCGGTTCGCTGCTGGTGGGGGTGCCCACGGCGGACGGCCTGCAGTACGCGGGGCGGGTGGGCTCCGGCTTCGGCGAGCAGACCCTCGCTCGACTGACGAAGGCGCTCGAGCCGCTACGCGCCGATGCGAACCCCTTCGTCGGTGTGCCGGCCGCCGACGCGCGCGACGCCCTGTGGGTGCACCCCACCCTGGTGGCGGAGGTCGAGTTCGCGGAGTTCACCCCCGGCGGGATCCTCCGCCAGGCGCGGTGGCGCGGCCTCCGCCCCGACAAGTTGCCCGCGGAGGTCGTGCGCGAGAACTGAACGCCGTGATGCCGTTCAGTCGTCGACGACGATCCACTCTCCGAAACGGCGGAATCCGGATGCCAGCGCCAGAGCCACCGACGGGGCATTGTCGAGCTGACACCGGTACTGCGGCTCGTAGCCGCGCTCCAGCGCATCGGCGGCCATCGCCAGCACAGTCGCCCTCGCCAGGCCGCGGCCGCGGAACTCCGGAAGAGTGATCACGCCGAGGTCGGCGAGGCGCGTGCCCTTCCAGGGATACATGCTCGCCGCAGCAGCCAGCGTGCCGTCGACGAACGTGCCGAACACGAGCCAGTGATCGAGCTCGACGAACGCCTCGTCGAGCTCGTCCTCGGGCGCCGCCGCGACGAGGGCGGCGAAGGCGTCGGCGTCTTCGGCCGTCAGCCGGCGCGTGTTCGCCTGCGGCTCGGGTGCGGTGACGTTGGCATGCTCTTCGACCGGAAGGTAGAAGAGGTGGTCGGGGTCGTTCAGCGCGATGCCCGCCGCGTCGATGCGTTCCAGAACCTCATCGGCGGCGAGACGTTCTCCGTCGGACACGCCGAGCTGATCCGCTCGCTCAGGGCTCAGCGAGACGACCGTCGCCCCGTCGCCGATGCGCAGGATCGAGACGGACCGGTTCTCGGGCGCCTCCGGATCGACGACGACGACCGCGTCGTCATCAGAGAACGCGCTCGCGGGAGACGGCAGCCAATGGTCGATGACGAGTGACGAGAACATGAGGAACCTTCCGGGGGTGCGGGTGCCTGCCCGAAGGCTACCGGACGGCACCGACATTCACGCGTGACGCGAATCGTGCTCCACGTGCCCCGCGGGCTCCAGCTGGAAAGTGGAATGCTCGACGTCGAAATGGTCGGCGAGACACGTCTGGAGCGAAGCGAGGATCGCGGCGGCGCGCCCATCGGCGAGCGCGGCATCTTCCACGATCACGTGAGCGCTGAACACCGGCGCTCCGCGTGTGAGCTGCCACACGTGCACGTCGTGCACATCGACCACCCCGTCGGCCTCGCGCAGGTGCTCGCGGATCTCGGCCACGTGCACCCCCACCGGGGCCGACTCCGTCAAGACCACGACGACCTCGCGCAGCAGACCGATCGCCCGCGGGACGATGAGCACCGCGATCAGCAGCGAGGCGATGGCATCCGCCTGCATGAAGCCCGTCGTCACGATGACGAGGGCCGCGATGATCACCGCGATCGACCCGACGAGATCGCCCAGCACCTCGAGGTAGGCGCCGCGCACGTTGATGCTGCGCTTCTGCGCGCGAGAGAGCAGGAACATCGACACGGCATTGGCGATCATGCCGACGGTGGCCACCACCAGCATCAGTCCGCCCTGCACCTCGGTCTCGGCCGGGGCGAGCAGACGTTGCACCGCCTCGACGCCGACCCACGCGCACAGCACGATGAGGATCACGCCGTTGGCGAGGGCCCCCAGCACCTCGGCACGCTGGTAGCCGAAGGTACGACGATCATCGGCCGGGCGCGCGGCAATCGCGGTGGCGATGAGCGCGACCACTAGAGCGGCCGCGTCGGTGAACATGTGCGCGGCGTCGGCGAGCAGGGCGAGCGAGCCGGTCAGGACAGCCCCGACGATCTGCACGAGCATCACCGTGGCCGTCAGGGCCAGGGCGGTCGCGAGCAGGCGCCGATTGCTGGCATCTCGGATGCCGCCGGAGGGCGCGTGATCGTGCATGG
>JAKOMY010000324.1 GCA_022702225.1 Microbacteriaceae bacterium
GCCGCGGGAGCACACGCCACCACGCCGAGACGCACGCGCCAGATCTCCGACCACCCCGCTTCGGCCTCGATCCGCAGGGCCGTCACCTGGGCTCGACCGCGGTCGATGGTGCGTTCTGCGACGACCAGCCGCGTCGCCCCCCACGTGGCGGACGTCGGCAACGCGACCGTGTATCCCGCCGACAGCTTGGACGGATTCAAGACGTCCTTGCCGTCGACCGTCAGCGTGTCGAAGGTCACCGACGTGCTCCCGTCGGTCCCGCAGCTGGCACGCAGACCGGTGAAGGCGACAGGGACGCGGTCGCGCAGCTGGAACAGGCCGCTGTCGATTCTCGTCTGCGCTCCGTCGGAGGCCGCTCGGGCGGTCAACCCCGTCGCGCGGGTGGTGTTGAGCTTCAGCGCGTCGCCGGTCTCCGAGAGGGAGTTGTCGACGGTCGCCCCGCTGGTCCATTCGCTGAGGGGCGCGGGCTGCTGGAGCGCACCGCCGTCGGCATCGAGGATCTGGATGCCGGAGGCCGAGGTCGAGGGGATCGACACCGCTCCGTTCGCGGGGACGGCGCCCGCGACAGCGGCTGCCGTGATGAGCGCACCGACGATGGCGGCGAGAAACCGGGTACGGGGTCGCGGGGTCACTGGTCTGCTCCGAATCGATCGAGGAAGTCGGCGCCGTTCGGAATGCCGACACCGGTGACCGGGTCCCACCCGGCCGCGGTCTGCAGGGACTGGGGCCGGGTGTCCCACAGGTAGAGGGTCTCGAGCCACAGCTGACCGGTGCTCTCGTCGCGGCGGTACCACGTGCCGGCTGACGCGGGAACGACGTCGCGAATCGCGCTCGACCCGGCGAGGGCGTACAGGAAGGGCGCGGCGAGACCGACCTCCACCCCGGTGCGCGCCTTGGCGATCGCGACCATGCTCGCGACCATCGGCGTCGCCAGGCTCGTGCCGCCGTGGGCCTCGTACGACAGTGCCCCGTCACGCGGCACCGCGACGGTGAAGCCCGTGTTGGGATCGGCGAGCGAGGCGACGTCGGGGACGAGTCGCCCCGATCCCGCGTGCGCGATGCGCTCGCTCTGCCAGCTGGGGCGCGGGTAGTAGGCCGACTCCCCGCCTCCGGCGCCGTAGAGGAAGCCCGGCGGGATGATGCCACCGTTCTGCGCGAAGCGGGTCTGCACCTCCCACCCGGATTCGACGGCGATGCGATTGTCGGCATCGAGGCCGATGCTGGCCCCGCCCACCGCGGTGACGTACGGGCTGGAGGCCGGCGTCGCCACGTCGGTCTCGTCGTGGTGGTCGCCGGCGAGGGAGTAGTCGCCGTCGTTGCCGCTCGAGGCGAAGACCGACACACCGCGGGACGCGGCTTCGACCAGCACGCGGTTCAGCAGGGTGCGGTCGGCATCGGTGTCGAGCTCTTCGGGCCCGCCGAACGAGAGCGAGATCACACTCGGGGTGACGGGGGCTTCGACGGCGTCGAGGACGCGCAGGTAGAGCGTCGCGGCGAGGCAGTCGTCGGCCCCCCAGTAGACGATGTCGGCGTCAGGGGCCATCGCGCGCACCGCCTGCACGTCGAGATGCTGCTCGACGGTCCACGCCGAGGGACCTCCGCAGCGGGTGACGTCCGGGTTCGAGGGAGCGTGGTGGGTGTACTGCCCCTCCCCGAGAGCGGGCAGACCCTCCCGCGCGAAGTACGCGTCGGTGTTCGCGGCGACCGTGTCATCGTCGAAGACTCCGACGATCGCCACGGTCGCTCCCGCGCCGCGCGCATCCGCCGGGAGCTGGTGGATCGCGCGCAGTTGCGTGGGCCCGTACCCGCACAGCGCGTTCGAGCGATGCTCGACCTGGACCGACGACGGCCACGACGACGAGAGCGTCTGCCCCCAGTACGCGGCGCAATCGTCGCTGCGCACGGGCGCGGCGTCGGTGCTGGGGCTCATCGCGTCGGTATCGACGAGACCGGCGACGGACTCGATGGCACCGGCCTCGCGAGGAACGGACAGATCGCGGGTGGGAGCGAACGCCGCGCGACCGTCCACGGTCGTCTCACCGAAGGAGGTGTCGAAGGCCGAGGCGAACGCCGACGCCGGCCCGGTCACCGAGAGCGCGCGGATGCTCTCACGGTCTCGGACGATCTCGATTCCGGCCGTTTCGAGCCACGAGCGCGCCGCACTCGCCTCCGCGGCCGTCGCCGAGTCGGTGAGCAGCACGGTGGCCGTCAGGCGCGCGTCGAGCGACGCCTCGGGGGCGGCGGAGGCCCATCCCGGAGCGGTCGACACGAGGATTCGTCGACCGTCGGGGGAATCGGTGGATGCCGCCGGCGGGGCGCTGCAGGCGGTGGATGCGACCGCTGCTGAGAGCAGCAGAACGGCCAGGGAAGTCGTCGGTCGACGACGGAGGCGTGGGGGCATGGACAGCTTTCTCGATCAGTGGCTCGGGTGAACCGATCGAGAGCTTATCGATATTGAGAACCGTTATCACAAACGGGCAAAAGAGAGCCCCCGTCGGGGTCGAGCCCGCTCAGAACGGGTAGTCGACCGAAGACCGCTCCGCCACGACGGAGCGCACGAAGGCCGCGACCTCCTGGTGGGCGGGATGCACCTGGTAGCGCTCGAGCGCGTCGACGTCGGCGAACTCGCTGACCAGAGCGACGTCCCAGTTCGACTGCGGGTTGACGACGTTGCGCCCCACCTCGATGTGCTGGATCTCGTCGATGACCCCGTCGAGGGCCGACAAGCGCTCAGCGATCTGCTCCGCGTGCAGCGCACGCGTGTCGGCGTCGTCCGCCGAGAGCTTCCAGAGGACGATGTGACGGATGCTCACGCGGAGGCTCCTTGGGTGTCTGCCGCGAGGAGGGCGGCGCGGAGACGGTCGGCCGAGACGCGCCAGTGCGCGTGAAGCTCCCCGTCGATGAGGACGACGGGGATTTTCTCCCACCACTTGTCGTAGAGGGCGGCATCGTCGGCGATCGAGGCCTGCTCGATCGTGACGCGGTCGGCGGCTCGCTCGGGGAGCTCACCCACGACCGTCTCGACGATCTGCTCCGCCACATCGCAGAGGTGGCAGTCGGGCTTTCCGATCAGCGTGA
>JAKOMY010000328.1 GCA_022702225.1 Microbacteriaceae bacterium
GTCGATTACGCCCTCATCGTCAACGGCGAGGATGCCGACGAGATCCAGGTCAACACCATCAACCGCCTCGTGCGCGAAGACCTCGACCGCGATGCGTTCATGCAGGAGTTCGCCTCGCTGACCCTCGGGTCGGGAGCGGCCGCCGCGGTTCTCGGCCGCGCGAGCGCCCACCCCGAGGGCCACCGCATCGTGGGCGGCGTCACGCGCGCCGCGACCCAGTTCTACGACCTCTGCGTCGGCAGCGTCGACGGCATGTTCACCGACGCCAAGGCGCTGCTCAAAGGCGGCCTCGACCTCGTCGTGTCGGCGTGGAAAGAGGCGAAGGGCGAGTTCTCCTGGACGGGCATGGATCGCTACATCACGCACCAGGTCTCGTCGGTACACACCTCGGCGATCGTCCGCGCCGCCAAGCTCGACCGCGACCGCGTGCCGGTGACCTACCCGAGCCTGGGCAATGTCGGTCCTGCCTCCATCCCGATCACCCTCGCCGCCGAGCAGAAGACGCTGCGCCGAGGTGATCGCGTCCTGCTGATGGGAGTGGGCTCCGGCCTGAACACCGGAATGCTGGAGCTGGCCTGGTGAGCTTCCCGCGCGTCACGGGACCGCAGGCCACTCTTCCCCCCGCGGGCCTGCCCGGGCTCGACCCGGCCCTGTCGCGCCTCGTGAGCGTCGACGGCGTCCTCGCCGACGCGGGCGCCACGCGCTTGTGGCACGTGCTCGACACCGGCGACGCCCTCGTCGAGCGCGGCCTCGAGCCGATCGGCACGATCGTCGCCGTGCACGGCAATCCCACGTGGTCGTACCTCTGGCGCGCCCTCGTGAACGCCTCTCTCGCGCGGGCCGACGCCGGAGCGGCCGTCTGGCGCGTGGTGGCTGTCGACCAGCTCGAGATGGGCTTCTCCGAACGCTCCCCGCTGCGGCGCACCCTGGCCCAGCGCATCGCCGACCTCGACGCTCTCGTCGAGGGACTCGGCATCCGAGGTCCCATCGTGACCATCGGCCATGACTGGGGCGGGCCCGTCTCGCTCGGCTGGGCCGTCGAGCACCGCGACCGCCTCGCGGCCGTCATCGCCCTCAACACCGCCGTGCACCACCCCGACGGCGCTTCTCTTCCCTTCGCCCTGCGCGTCGCCACGGCTCGCGGAATGCTCGCGGCCGGCACCACGGGCACCACGGCGTTCCTCGACACCACCCTCGCGCTGGCCGAGCTCGACCCGGCCGTGAAGGCCGCGTTCCGCGCGCCGTACGCGACCGTCGCGCGCCGCCGAGGGATCGGCGGCTTCGTCGCCGACATCCCCGCGACCCCCGAGCACGAGAGCACTCCGGCCCTGCACCGTATGTCGTCGGGGCTGCATGAGCTCGCCGTGCCCGCCCTGCTGCTGCGGGGCCCCAAGGACCCGGTCTTCGGCGAGGACCACCTCGACGACCTCACCGATCGTCTCCCGCAGGCCGACGTGCACCGCTTCGAGGGCGCCGGGCACCTCCTCGCCGAGGAGCGCCCCTACGCCGACGTCGTTCTCGACTGGCTCGACGAGAAGGTCGTGGATGCCGTCACGCCCGCGACCCGTTCGCGTCGCTCGGCCGCCGCGAAGCGCGCAGCCGCCGCGCCCGCGCCCGCCCCTTCCGACTCGCCGGAGGCCCCGTCGGGTCACCTGTGGGACGCCCTCGACGCCCGCCGCGACGACGACGGCACCGCCGTCATCGACATGACCACCGCCCGCGACGGGGAGCCGCTCCGCGTGAGCTGGCGCCAGCTGTCCGCCCGTGTCGACGAGCTCGCCGCGGGGCTCGACGCCTTCGGGGTGCGCGCGGGCGACCGCGTCTCGCTCCTCGTGCAGCCGGGTCCGACCCTGACGGCCGCCCTGTATGCGTGCCTGCGCATCGGCGCCGTCGTCGTCGTGGCCGATCGGGGTCTCGGCATCCGGGGTCTCTCCCGCGCCGTACGCGGGACGGTCCCCGACGTCGTGATCGGTGAGGTCGCGGGGCTCGCGGCCGCACGCGCGCTCGCCTGGCCCGGTCGCCGCATCTCGGCCGCGTCTCTTCCGGCGGTCACCTCCCGCGCGCTCGGCGTCGAGGCGAGCTTGTCCGACCTCGCTCGGGCCGGGCGCGGTCGTGCCGTTCCCCCTCCCCCCGCCCCCGAGGCCGAGGCTGCGGTGCTGTTCACCTCCGGCTCGACGGGACCGGCAAAGGGCGTCGTCTACACGCACGCCCAGCTCACCGCGCTGCGCGACACCCTCGCGGCGCACTTCGGCGTGACCGCCGAGACGGGTCTCGTCACCGGCTTCGCCCCCTTCGCGCTCCTCGGCCCGGCGCTGGGCACGCGCTCCGCGACGCCCGACATGGACGTCTCGGCTCCGCGCACCCTGACGGCGGCCGCGGTCGCCGCTGCCGTCCGCGCCTCGGACGCGCGGATCGTGTTCCTGTCTCCCGCGGCGGTGTCGAACGTCGTCGCGACCGCGTCGGCCCTCACCGCCGACGACCGCGCCGCTCTCGAGCGTGTCGAGACGTTCCTGTCGACCGGAGCCCCCGTGGGCGTCGATCTTCTCCGCCGTGCGCAGGCGCTCATGCCGAACGCGACGGCCCACACCCCCTACGGCATGACCGAGTGCCTGCTCGTCGCCGACGTCACTCTGCCCGAGATCGAACAGGCGCGAGGCGACCGCGGCGTGTGCGTCGGTCGCCCGCTCGGCAGCGGTCAGGTGCGCATCTCGGCGATCGACGCCGACGGCCGTGCCTCCGGCGCACCGTCGACGCAGCCGCGGGTCACCGGCGAGGTCGTCATCTCGGCGCCCCACCTCAAGCGCGGATACTTCCGCCTGTACCTCACCGACCGCGAAGCGCAGCGCGGACTCCCCGAGCGCTGGCACCGCACCGGAGACGTCGGACACCTCGACGCCGAGGGCAGGCTCTGGATCGAGGGGCGACTCCCCCACGTCATCACCACCGCCGACGGCCCCGTCACTCCCGTGGGAATCGAGCAGGACGTCGAGACGGTGGCCGCCGTCGAACGCGCCGCCGCCGTCGGCGTGGGCCCGGTGGGCGGCCAGGTCGTCGTCGCGGTGGTCGAGGCGGGCGCCCGTCGCCCGGGGTTGGCATCCCCCGATCTGACCGATCAGGTGCGTGCGGCCACCGCCCAGCGCCTCGCCGCCGTGCTCGTGGTCCCCACGCTTCCGACCGACATCCGCCACAACTCCAAGATCGACCGCTCGCGCGTGGCCCGCTGGGCGGAGCGCGTGCTGGCCGGAGAGAAGCCGACGGCGCCATGAGGGTCCTCGCCACCGGGTCGTCCGGCTTCCTCGGCCGGGCCGTCGTGCGTTCTCTGCAGGAGGCGGGGCACGAGGTGCGCACCCTGCAGCGTCGCCCGTCGGGCGTCGACGGCGCCGATGACCGGCTCGGGTCGGTCACGGATCCGGATGCCGTGGCGTCCGCCCTCGAGGGGGTCGACGGGGTCGTGCATCTCGCGGCGAAGGTCTCTCTCGCCGGCGACCCGGCGCAGTTCCATGCCGTCAACGTCGAGGGCACCCGCATCCTGCTCGATGCCGCCGAGGCGGCCGGCGTGACGCGCGTCGTGCACGTCTCGTCGCCGTCGGTCGCGCACGCCGGCCACGCCCTCGCGGGTGTGGGAGCCGAGCCCGCCGATCCGGATGCCGCGCGCGGCGAATACGCCCGCACGAAGGCCGAGGCCGAAGTGCTCGCGCTCTCCCGCGCCGGCGGCGACACCGCTCTGGTCGCGATCCGCCCCCACATCGTGTGGGGCCCGGGCGACACCCAGCTCATCGAGCGCGTCGTCGCCCGCGCGCGTCGGGGCACCCTGCCCCTGCTGGACGGCGGGACGGCTCTCATCGACTCCACGTTCGTCGACAACGCGGCATCCGGGATCGTGGCCGCCCTGCACCGCGTCGACGAGGTCAGCGGGCGCGCGTACGTGTTGACGAACGGCGAACCGCGGCCGGTCGGCGACCTGCTCGCCGGGATCTGCCGGGCGTCGGGCGTCACCCCGCCTCGCTTCAGCGTGCCCGCGGGGGTGGCGAAGGCCGCGGGATCGCTGATCGAGCGGGTGTGGGCCGTGCGCCCGGGCCAGGACGAGCCGCCGATGACGCGTTTCCTCGCCGAGCAGCTCTCCACCGCGCATTGGTTCGATCAGACCGCGATCCGCCGCGACCTGCGCTGGGCGCCGTCGGTGTCGATCGACGAGGGTCTGCGCCGCCTGTCTCGCGCCTGAGCCGCGCCGCCCCCGCGCGTGTCCGCCTCTGTGCGAGGAGACGGGCCGGAGCCTGCGCCAACTGGGACACGGGTCTTCTACGTCGCTCGCCCCGAAGGTGCGTGAGTCGGAGCTCGGTCCGGCACGGGGTGGGACACGGCGCACGGGACACGGCGCGCGACGCGGGCGGGCACGAGAGAACCGCCCAGGACGTAACGAGCGACGGAAGGCCCGCCCCGCGAGGGGACGGGCCTTCCGGTTGCCGCGGGTTACCGAGCCGCAGCGTTCGCCGAACTCAGACCAGGTCGAACCGGTCGAGCTCGGTGACCTTGCGCCACGCGGCGACGAAGTCGCGCACGAACTTCTCCTTGGCGTCGTCCGAGGCGTAGACCTCGGCGAGCGCGCGCAGCTCGGAGTTCGACGAGAACACGAGGTCGACGCGCGTGCCGATCCCGACCTTCTCACCCGATCCGTCCTTCGTGCCCTCGAAGGCGTGCTTGCCGCTGTCGAGCGGCTTCCACGTCGTGCCGAGGTCGAGAAGGTTCGCGAACACGTCGTTCGTCAGGGCACCGGGAGTGTCGGTGAACACGCCCCAGTCGCTGCCGTCCCAGTTCGCGCCGATCGCACGGAGGCCGCCGACGAGCACGGTCATCTCGGGAGCCGTCAGCGTGAGCAGGTTCGCCTTGTCCAGCAGCAGGAACTCCGCGGGAAGCCGCGCCTCGCGCGAGGCGTAGTTGCGGAAGCCGTCGGCGATCGGCTCGAGCCAGCGGAACGACTCGATCTCGGTCTGCTCCTGCGTGGCGTCGGTGCGGCCCGGGGTGAAGGGCACCTCGACCTCGACGCCGCCGGCGAGGGCGGCCTGCTCGACACCGGCGTTGCCCGCGAGCACGAGCAGATCGGCGATCGAGACCTTCTTGTCGCCCTGTGCGTCGAATGCGCCCTTGATCTTCTCGAGCACGTCGAGCACGGTTGCCAGCTGCTCGGGGTTGTTGACCGTCCAGCTCTTCTGCGGCTCGAGGCGGATGCGCGCCCCGTTCACGCCGCCGCGCTTGTCGCTGCCGCGGAAGGTCGAGGCGGCGGCCCACGTCGTGGTGACGAGCTGCTGCACCGACAGGCCGCTGTCGAGGATCTGCTTCTTCAGCGCTGCGGCGTCGGCGGCGTCGATCAGAGGGTGATCGACGGCGGGCACGGGGTCCTGCCACACGAGCACCTCGGAGGGGACCTCGGAGCCGAGGTAGCGCTCACGCGGGCCCATGTCGCGGTGGGTCAGCTTGAACCACGCGCGGGCGAAGGCGTCCTGGAACGCGGCCGGGTCCTCGGCGAAACGGCGCGAGATCTTCTCGTACGCCGGGTCGACGCGAAGCGCCAGGTCGCTGGTGAGCATGCGGGGCTCGCGGCGACCGTCGGAGTGCGCCTCGGGGACGAGGCCTTCGCCTCCGCCGTTGACCGGACGCCACTGGTGCGCGCCCGCGGGGCTCTGGAAGAGCTCCCACTCGTAGGCGAACAGGATGTGGAAGAACTCGTTGTCCCAGCGGGTGGGGTGGTACGTCCACGTGACTTCGAGGCCGCTGGTGATGGTGTCGTCACCCTTGCCCGTGCCGTGGCTGTTCTTCCAGCCCAGGCCCTGGTCGTTGATGTCGGCGGCCTCGGGGTTCACGCCCACGTGCGAGTCGCTCGCGGCACCGTGCGTCTTGCCGAAGGTGTGACCACCGGCGATGAGCGCGACGGTCTCCTCGTCGTTCATGGCCATGCGCCCGAACGTCTCGCGGATGTCGTTGGCCGACAGCTGCGGGTCGGGGTTGCCGTTGGGTCCCTCGGGGTTGACGTAGATCAGCCCCATCTGGACCGCGGCCAGGGGCTTCTCGAGCTCGCGGTTGCCCGTGTAACGCTCGTCGCCGAGCCACGTGGTCTCGGGGCCCCAGTACACGTCGTCGTCGGGCTCCCACACGTCGGTGCGGCCACCGGCGAAGCCGAAAGTCGGGAAGCCCATGTCCTCGAGCGCGACGTTGCCGGCGAGGATCATCAGGTCGGCCCACGAGATCGACTGGCCGTACTTCTTCTTCACGGGCCAGAGCAGCCGGCGGGCCTTGTCGAGGTTGACGTTGTCGGGCCAGCTGTTCAGCGGGGCGAAACGCTGCATGCCCGCGCCCGAGCCGCCACGACCGTCGGTCACGCGATAGGTGCCGGCGCTGTGCCAGGCCATGCGGATCATGAGAGGGCCGTAGTGGCCGAAGTCGGCGGGCCACCAGTCCTGCGAGGTCGTCATGACCGCTTTGAGATCCTGCTTGACGGCGTTCAGGTCGAGCGCCTCGAAGGCGGCGCGGTAGTCGAACCCCTCGTCCAGCGGGTCGCGCAGGGCGTTGTTCTTCGCGAGGATCTTGACGTTCAGGGTCTCGGGCCACCACACGCGGTTGGCGGATCCCTGGGTGGGGTGGGGCAGGGCGCCGGCGGGCTCGCTGTCGGCGGGGGCTTCGCCCACGGGCAGTCGGTTGTCGTCGGGGGCGGCTCCATCGTGGAAGACGGGGCACCCGTTCAGAGCGTCGCTCATCGGGATCCTCTCGGTTTTTCGGCTTCGGACTTCGCTCGGCAATCGGAGCACACGCCCCAGAACGTCACTTCAGCGGTCTCTATGAGAAAGCCGCTGCCCTCCGGCATGTGCAAGCACGGCGCCGCGCCGACGACGCAGTCCACGTCGTCGATCCGGCCGCACCCGGTGCACACCACGTGGTGGTGGTTGTCGCCCACGCGCAACTCGAACGTGCCGGCGTGGCCGGCGGGTTCGATGCGACGCGCGAGACCCGCGTCGGCGAAATCGCCGAGCGCGTTGTACACCGATTGCTTGCTCGTTCCGGGGAGCGTGCCGACGATGCCGTCGTAGACGGCGTCGGCGGTGGCGTGCGGCCGGGCGCGAAGGGCTTCGAGGACGGCGACCCGCGTCGCCGTCACCCGCAGACCCGCTCCGCGGATGAGGGCATCCGCGGGGGCTTCCGGTCGATTGTCGAGCATGCGTTCAGCGTACCTAGTTTTGAGTGAATCAAAAATGACACGCCGGGGAACGATCGGGAATGCTCACCTCCCGGGCCGAACGACACGGCATCCGGATGCCGTCAACCCGCCGTCAGCGTGGGGGTCCCGGCCTCGTACTCGGTGAGGTCGCCCGTCTCGCCCGCGCGGACCGCGCGTCGACCGACCCAGAGCATGTAGAAGAGGAAGACGCCGAGGGCGAGAGCGCCGATCGCGATCTTGATCTGCCACGGCCACTCGCGCGGGGTGACGAACCCCTCGACGAGACCGGACAGGGCCAGGGCGAAGACGAGCCCCACGGCGACGGTGGCCAGCGATCGACCCGCTGCGGCGAGCGCCGCCGCCCGCGAACGCCGCCCGGGGGCGACCCAGGCCCAGAAGATCTGCAGGCCCGCCGCGCCCGCGACGAAGATCGCGGTGAGCTCGAGCAGGCCGTGGGGAAGGATGAACTGGAAGAACAGGTCGCCGCGGTCGAACGAGAACATGATCGCCGCCGAGGTCCCCACCCCGACGGCGTTCTGCATCATGACCGCGAGGGGCCAGAGTCCGGTGACGCCGAACAGCACGCACTGCGCCGCGATCCAGGCGTTGTTCGTCCAGACGGACCCTGCGAAGATCGCATTCGGGTTCTCGCGGTAGTAGTTCACGAACTGCTCGTCGGCGTAGTTCTGCAGCTGGCTCTTCTCACCCAGGGCCGCGACGGCGGCCGGGTCGCTCGAGATCCACAGGGCGACGAGGCTCGAGACCACGAGGAAGCCGACGGTGACAGCCAGGGTGCTCCAGCGCACGCGATACAACGCCGCCGGAAGCTGCAGGACGAAGAAGCGCGGCAGCTGCTTCAGCACGTTGTCGCGGACGCCCGTGAGGCGCAGGCGCGTGCGCGCGAGCAGGATCGAGACGTAGTCGCCTTCGGGCGTGCGTCCGGCGGAGGTCTTGATGTCGGCCAGGTCGGCCGACGCCGCACGGTAGCGGGTCACCAGCTCGTCCACGTCGCGACCGCTGAGGCGCTTGCGACGACCCAGCTCGTCGAGCCGCGCCCACTCCTCGCGCCGGGCGGCCGTGAGGGCATCGAGGTCCATGTGGTCAACTGTACGCATGGCTTCGTCGACGACCCCCTCGCCCGCGGTCGCCCTCGTGCACACGGGTGCGGACGAGACGCTCACCGGAGAGGCCGTCGCCCTCGACGTCCAACCCGTCGGCTTCTTCCTGCGCGCGCTCGGAACGCTCATCGACTTCCTCATCGGGGCGGTACTGCTGATCGGCGGAGCGCTGCTGCTGACGACGATGGTCGCGGCGGGAACCCTTCCGGAGGCCGCCGTGCGCATCGGCGTGATCTCGCTGCTCGTGCTCGTGACCGTCGTGATCCCCACCACGGTGGAGACGCTCTCTCGCGGCCGGAGCCTCGGTCGCCTCGCCGTGGGAGCCCGGATCGTACGCACCGACGGCGGGGCCGCCGGCTTCCGTCAGGCCCTCATCCGATCCCTGACCGGTGTTCTCGAGCTGTGGTTCACCCTCGGCGCGATCGCCGCGGTCGTCGGGATGTTCACCCCGCGCGCTCAGCGACTGGGCGACCTGCTCGCCGGCACGGCGAGCGAGCGCACCCGCACGCGCCGCCTCCCTCCCCCCGCGCCGGGCCTGCCGCCGGGCTGGGAGTCCTGGGCCGAGATCGCCGACGTCTCGCGGCTTCCCGACCGCCTCGCCGCCCGCGTGGCGCAGTTCGTGCGAGGCGCCGACGCCCTCGAGCCCGCCGCCCGCACCCGGGTCGCGGTGTCCCTCGCCGAAGCCGTGCGCCCCTTCGTCTCGCCGATTCCCCCGTCGGATGCCGAAGGGCTCGTCCGCGCCGTGTCGTCGGTGCGACGGGACCGCGAGTACCGCGCGCTGCTGCGTGAGAACGAGCGCGCCGCCGCCCTGACCGAGCGCGCGTGACTCCCTCGGGCGAGAGCGCCGCGCCTCAGGTGCGGAGCGTCTCGTGCCGCACGACCACCCAGCCCTTGGGAACCGACAGCCGGTCGGCGTGGATCGCGCAGAGGTCGTGCGCGTGAGGGTCGCCCGCGGGACCGAGGGGGCCGAGGGCCGCCATCTGGTCGCCGTAATCGTAGGTGAGAGTGCTCATCGCCTCGCGGGCGCATCCCACTTTCGAGCAGAGTCTGTCGCGCATCGCGGATCAGCCTAGCCAGCCCCTCCGACACGGCCCCGACGCCGCGCCGGGGTCCCGGATGCCGGCCCCCGGCGCGACCGGAGCCTCGAGCGCACTCGCGCCGCGGCACGGGCGCGAGCGGGCCGCTGCCTCGAACGTAGGATGGGCCCATGATGCGTCGTCGATCCCGGGAAGCGCGGCCGGTGGCCCGCCCCTCGCGACACGGTCGTCACGGCCGCGAGAACCGCAGTCCCGTCGTCCGACCGCCGCTGCCTCCCATCGACACCCGCGTCGAGCGCTTCGACATCGCGGTCGGTGCGGCCGCGGAGTTCCTCCGTTCGGCATGGACCGATCTGCGCGAAGTCTCGTTCGAGATCGGGATCATGCCGCCCGCCGCCGCCGACGGCATCCCTCGATGGACGGTCCTGCGCGAAGAGAAGCGCATCATCCTGTACCGAGTGCCCATCGAGCGCCTGGGACACCCCCACCACGACGACGACCTGCACCGCCGCATGATGATCGAGGGCGCGGTCTTCCGCGCCGCCGCCGAGTACCTCGATCGCGACCCGTGGGACCTGGGCCCCGAGCGGTTCCGCTTCTTCTGACCCGCCCCCGGCGTCGGGACCGCTAGGGCAGGATCGTGAGCGCCGAAGCCGCGGCATCCGCCGGCCACAGCGGGTACGAGGCCAGCGCTCCCGCCCCGACGTACGACACCGCCGCGCGCACGGGAGAATCGGTCTCGAGCCGGTAGACGCCCGCGGCGACGGGCACGGCCACGCTGGCTCCGGCGGCGACGGTCGTGGTGACGGGCGCGCCTGCGCCTGCGGGGGTGAGCGTGACGGTGGTGTCGCTCGAGGCACCGGCGATCACCAGATTCGCGCCCACGCCCGCGGCGACCGCGATCGTGCTGGGGGCCGAGATCTCGGGAGCGGGGACGTACCAGGCGAAGTCCGCTCCCTCGCCGAAGCCGGTCGTCGACCAGGTGGCGCCCACGATGGGAGCCGTGGCCGTCACGTCCACCGTGTAGGAACCGGCGGCGAGCCCCGACAGGTTCAGCGAGGTCGGAAGGCCCGACGTGAGGGGGACGTCGGTGGGCGCGGGTGCGCTGACCGCGGGGTCGTTCGGCACCACTGTCACCGTCGCGGTGGCGTCGGATCCCGGCGACAGCAGACGCAGCACCGTGCCCGCCTGGCTGGCGTCGGTGGCGAGCACCTGCACCCCCGGCATGACCAGATGCGCGTCCGCCTGAGCGAGCGGCGCGACCTGGTCGGCGCCGCCGGGAAGGAGCAGGCGCGTCAGCGTGGCCTGGAGCGAGGCGTGAACCGGTGCACCCGACGAGACGACGCGCACGACCGGACTCTCCTCGCCGAGGAGGAGTCCCGCGAGAGGGACCACGCGGCGTCCGCCCGCGGGAACCACGAGATTCTGACCGCTCGGCGGGCTCGACACGCCCTGTGCCCCGTAGACCGACAGCTGGACGGTCGCGGGGACGTCGCCGGGGTTCGCCAGCACGACGAGGTCGTTCGCCCCCGTGGTGGAGGCACCCCCGACCAGCCACGACTCCGCGAGAGGGGGTCGGCAGGCGGATGCCGCGAACCCGATCAGGTCGCTCGCGGCGGCCGTGGCGGACCCGGCGGCGGCCAGCGGCGTCTGAAGGCGATCGCGGGGCGCGGCACGCAGGGCCTCGGCGTCGCCGGAGGAGTCGGCCGTCGCCCCGTTCAGGGCTGTCGTGGTCGCGTCCGCGTCGGCGGGGCCGCTGACGACCTGCTGGGCGGCCGCCGCGCTCAGGGAGCCCGCGGAGTCGGCGCTGCGCCCGAGGGCCAGCAGAGGACCGTCGCACGCGAGGAGGGTGTCTCCGGGGGTCGGGGTGGCCTGCACACGCACCGGCGTTGCAGAGTACTGCGGCCAGGGAGCCGCGATTCCCACGACCGTGCCGATGACGGCGGCGGTGGCCACGGCCGCACCGGCGATGACGCGGGCGCTCGTGGCGGCGACACGGAGCAGACGACGCTCGCTCATCGGGCTCCTCCCGGGTTCGGGCCCACGATGCGGGGCGTGCGGCGTGCGACCCGTCGGGACGCTGCGGTCGGCACGGCGAGCAGGAGGGCGATCAGGACGACGGCGAGGGAGCCGAAGGCCACCAGACGCTGCAGGGTGAGGCGGTGCTCGTCGAGCGGCGGGCGCGGGGTGACAGCGGTGTTCACGCGCCAGAGGTCGCCGCGCGAGGTCGCTCCCACCGGGTCGAGCAGGTCGCGCTGGTCGAGAGAGGTGGCCGCTCCCAGTCGCGTTCCGCGGATCACGTCGTCCTCGCCGGCCGGAGCCGATTCGAGCAGGACGAACGAGATGCCGCGCTCCGCGAGGCGCGAGACGACGTCGTCGGCCGAGGGGGTCACGAGGTCCGCCGCGAGGGCGGCGAGCTCGACGTCCTGGTCGTCGACCGTCGTGCGCGTGGCCTCGACGGTGCTCTGCCCCGAGAGGGTGGCGCTGCCGCCCCACACGACCTGCACACGCAGACCGTCGGCACGGGGGTCGAGGACGATCGTGCCGATGTCGAGCGACCCGCGCCCCTCGGCGGCGACGAACGCCGGGAGGGTCGAGACGGGCCCGTTCGTGAGCACCGAGCGCCCGCTGTCGGTCCCGGCCGTCTGGGCGGTGAGAGCGGGGGCGACCGAGACGGTGAGGGCCGCGAGCGCGAGCAGGGCACCGACCGGTCGGAGGACGCGCACGCGAGCGGGGATCCCGGCATCGAGGGTGATGACGGCCGCACCGACCAGACCGATCCACGCGAGGCTCAAGCCCGCCCCCGGCCACAGGGGCACGGCGACCGAGTGATCGAACGACACGGCGATGCCGACGGCGGCGAAAGCGGTGGCGAGCCCCACCACGGTGAGGACGATGAGGGCGGATGCCGTGATCCACCGCGGGGTGAGGACCGCGAGAACGGCCAGAGCCGCGAGGGGCGCGACGAGCAGGCCGACCCACCACACCGGTCCCCCGGTCAGGCTCGCCCACCCGCCCGGGTCGGAGGTGGGGAAGCCCGCCGCGAGCAGTGCGCGACCGAGCGGCGTGGCGGAGGCCTCGGCCCCCGCGTAGGCGATGCCGGGGTCGGCGAGCAGGCCCCAGGGGTTGCCCGCGCGCACCTGCGTCCACACGAGCGGGGCGAACACGACGATCGAGGGGACGAGCAGCCAGACGACCCGAGCGATGCCGCGACCGGCCACGAGGGCGACGACCACGAGCGCCGCCGACCACAGCACCACGACGGCCGGAGCCAGCGAGGGCGCCGACGCGAGGACGGCGACGAGCAGGAGGGATGCCGCTCCCGCCGGGGCCCACGACCGGTGGGCGACGCTCGCGGCGTAGAAGAGCCAGGGCAGCAGCAGGTGCACGAGCACGCCGGCCGGCCGGCCCTCGACGAGAGCGGCGAGGAAGGTCGGGGCCAGGGCCCAGGCGAATCCGGCGACGATGCGCAGCATCGACGACTCCGTCACGCGGGTCGCCGCGAACCACCCGCCGAGGACGGCGAGGGGCAGGGCGAGCACCCACAGCACGACGAAGGCGCGCGACGGCTCCCCCGGCGAGAGCGAGCCGATGACCGCGACGAGGGCCGAGAACGGATCCGCCGGCCCGATGGCATCGAGCCCGAGGGGGCGCGCCCCCCAGGCGGCGTCCTGCCAGAGCTGGGCCACGTTCTGTCGCAGCGGCGCCAGAGCGCCCCCGCCCAGGACGGGCCACGCGAGCAGCGGGGCGAACAGGGCGGCCGAGACCGCGAGGGCACCGAGAACCGCCCAGGCACCCCCGCCGACGAAGAAGCGCAGTTCCGAGCGCACCGGGGCATCGGGGTCGGCGACATCGCTCTCCCATCGCAGGCGCATCTCGGCGCGCGTGACGCGCAGGGGCGCGAGCCGCGACCACCCCACCTTCCGCGAAGAGCGGATGCGGCCCCGGGCGCGGGCGACGGCGGCGGGCCGGACCATGACGAGCAGCGTCGCCCCCCACTCGGGCAGGACTCGGTAGGGGACTTTCGTCACCAGGTGCAGGATCGTGCGCCACAGGGCGAGCGGCAGCAGCGAGAGCCAGTGCAGGGCGACCGCGGGGGCGGGGGCGTAGACGAGTCGGCGGTGCAGCTGGGCCGTGCGCGTCGCGAAGGCGCGGCGGCGAGCGCGACGTCGACCGCGGGCCATGGCGGCCACCCCGTCTCCGGCGACGGCGACGCGGGCGGAGGGCACGAGCGAGACGAGATGACCGGCGAGGCGGGCGCGCACGCCGAGATCGAGTCCCTCGTCGGCACCGCCGAGGGCGGGGTCGAGACCGCCGAGCACCGTCCAGGCGTCTCGCCGCACGAGCAGCCCCCGCACGTCGGCGCCGAGCACGTCGGCATCCCCGTCGCGCTGTCCCTGGTCGAGCTCGCCGGCGGCGAGTTCGACGGTGCCGCCGTAGCGGTTCATGCTCACGCCCAGCGAGAGGATCGCGTCGCGGTCGTCCCACGCCACGAGCTTGGGGGCCGCGACCACGAGGGGCGGGGAGAGTTCGAGGGCGCCCGCGAGACGTACGAGCGCGTCGGGGTCGGGAGCGGTGTCCTGCGCGAGCAGCCAGACGGCGTCGCCGGTCAGGCGGGGCGTGGCAAGCGCCGTGGCCGCGGCGAACGAGGTGCCGGCCGGGGCCGTGATGACGCCCTCCGCGCCGGAGGATGCGGCGAGATCGCGCAGTGCGGCGTCGGCGCCGCACAAGACGATGGTGAGCGCATCGACGGGGCGGGTCTGCGCGGCGAGAGCCGCCAGAGTGCGCTCCAGATGGTTCGCTGCAGGAGTGCGTCCTTCGGGACGCACGACGAGGATGGCGTGAACACGGTCGGGCATGACGCGGATCAGCCTAGGTGCGCTCCCCCGCGATCACGAACGCCGCGCCGTCGGCTGCCGGATCACTCAGGGAGTGGACCGTGGAAGACGGGGTCAGGCGCGCCGCTTGAGCTTGCGACGCTCGCGCTCGCTGAGGCCACCCCAGATACCGAAGCGCTCGTCGTTCTGGAGCGCGTACTCGAGGCATTCGGACTTCACGTCGCAGGAGGTGCAGATGCGCTTGGCGTCGCGCGTCGAACCGCCCTTTTCGGGGAAGAAAGCCTCGGGGTCGGTCTGCGAGCAGAGAGCATCGGTCTGCCAGGCGAGGGTGTTCTCTTCGGTGGAGTCGATGTCGCGACGGACTCCGGGAACACCGAGGTCCACCGGGTCGACGAACCAGTTCTCCGGGACACCGGACCGGTACTGCGATGTCGCCATATCGTCCTCCGCCTCGCTCACGCCCCCATGACGCGATTCCGCGCAGTCATAATTACACCCGTGTCATTCCGCTGAGTCAAGTCGCGGATCGTAAACCCTCAAGGGCGAGATGAACCTTCACCGGCAGCCCCGGCGTGTCGCGGACGTCAGGCGCCCGGCATGGCCACGAAGACCTCGCCGCCGCCGTCCGATGCGAGAGGAGACTCGTCGGGGGTGATGAGCGCGGCCTCGCCGGGACGCACGGTGATGTTCTCTCCCGAGGCTCCGGTGAGCACGGTCTCCCCCGCCACGCCGAGCGCGATCGCGATGCCACGCAGCTCCAGGCTGCCCGCACCGCCCGCCTCGAGGTGACCGAGCGCGAAGTCGGCGATCCCCGGCGCAAAGATCTCGGCGTCCTCCCCCGACGCGGTCGGTCGGAGCAACGGAGGCTCGGCCGGACGGAAGTCGACGAGACCGAGCAGTTCCTCGACATCGATGTGCTTGGGGGTCAGCCCCCCGCGCAGCACGTTGTCGCTCGCGGCCATGATCTCGACGCCGAGACCGGCGACGTAGGCGTGCAGCACGCCGGCCGGTACGAAGATCGCTTCGCCGCGTCGCAGCTCGACGAGATTCATCAACAGGGCGACCACGATGCCGGGGTCGGCGGGGTAGGCGGAGTGCAGCGACCGCGTCAGGGCCAGTTCGGCGGCGAACCCGGGCGCCTCGGCAGAGGCCGCGGCATCCACGATCTCTTCGATCTCGGCTCGCTCGGCTCCCCCGAGCAGCCAGCCGATCGCCGAGCGCAGAGCGTCGTCACCCGCGAGGTGGGCGCGCAAGGCCCGCACCGCGGGAGCGTCGCCGAGGGCATCCACGAGCAAACGCGTGCGCTCCAGATCGCGGAGCCCCGCGAGGGCGGTGAAGGTGTCGCTGAGGGCGACGATCACCTCGGGCTTGTGGTTGTCGTCCTTGTAGTTGCGCTCGCCCGCGTCGCGCGGGACGCCGGCCTCCTCTTCGCGAGCGAAACCCCGGGCCGCCTGCTCTTTCGAGGGGTGCACCTGGATCGACAGCGGCGCACCGGCCGCGAGCAGCTTCAGCAGGTAGGGCAGCTTCCCGGGGACGCCCCGCTCGGACGCGGCGGCGGGCAGCCACTCGTCGAGCGTGCGACCCGAGCCGTCGCGCACCTCGGCCGGTGAGCCCGGGTGGTCGCCGAACCACACCTCGGCCTCGGGCGCCCCGGTGGGCTCGCGGCCCTCGAGGTCGGCGATGAGGGTCGGGCTGCCCCAGGCGTAGTCGCGGGGGGTGTTCGAGATGGCGATCAGCACGGCGTCAGCATAATGCGCGGACCCGACGACGACGGATGCCGACCGCTACCCTGAACACACCATGGCGATGCACACGAGTCACCCGGTGTCGGCGCTGCCGTCGGCGCCCGCGCGCGAGACGACGGGGCATCTGCTGCTGCGGGCGTGGTGCGTGTTCCTCCTCGTCCTCGCCCTGGGCGGCGTGGGTCTCGTGAACGCCGTGGGCCCGGTCGCCACCGCCGTCGTCGTCGCGGCGACCGCCGTCGTGTCCGTCGTCGTCTGGGTCGTCGTGCGCCCGCCCCTCGCCGTCCGGCGTCTGCCGTGGATCGCGGCGGGCTACCTCGTCTGGTCGACGGCGTCGGTGCTGTGGAGCGCCTGGCCCGCGGCATCCGTGCTGACTCTGCTTCTGTTGTGGGTCACGACTCTCCACGCGCTGTTCGTGGGGGCTGTGCTCACCTGGAGAGACGTCGTGCGCGCGATCGCGTCGGCGGCGAAATGGGTCGTCGGGCTCTCGGTGCTGTTCGAGCTCGCGGTGTCGGTGATCGTGCGGGGTCCGCTGCTGCCGGGGTTCGTCGTTCCGACCGAGCCCGCGGTCGCCCCCTGGTCTCGCGGCGCCCTGCTCACGGGCGGCCGGATCCAGGGCATCTTCGGCGACGCCGACCTGTTGGCCGCGGTGATGCTCGTCGCGGTCGTCGTCTTCGGCGTGCGACTGGCCGTCGGTGCGCCGCGTCGCGCACTGCTGGTGGTGTGGATCGTCGTCGCCGGCTTCCTCTTCGTACGCGCGGAGTCGATCACGGGGGTCATCGCCGCGGCCTTCGTCGCGCTCGTGCTCGGCACGGTGCTGGTCATGCGCACCGCGCGCCGCCCCGGCGAGCGCACGCGCTGGTACCTCCTGTACGCGGCGATCGGCCTCGGCGGCGGCGCGACGCTGTGGTTCGGGCGCGACACGATCTTCGGCGTGCTGGGCCGCGGTGCCGACCTCATCGGCCGCGAGGGGATCTGGGCCGACGTGCTGGCCCGGGCGGATCGGCATCCGCTCATCGGGTGGGGTTTCTCCACGCCGTGGGTCACCTCGGAACCGCTCCTCGGCGGGTGGATCGTCGACCGCGGGCAGCCGGTCACCCAGGCGCACGGCATGTGGCTCGACACCTACCTGCAGCTCGGCGCCGTGGGGGTGGCGCTGCTGGCGCTCGTGTACCTCGCGTACCTGTGGCGCTCGTGGTTCTTCGCGGTCGACCGGCCGCGCTGGGATCTGCGGGACGATCGTCCGCACTCCCCTCTCACCCTGTTGCCGACCCTCGTCGGCGCGCTGCTCGTCGTGCAGGGACTCACCGACTCCGGCCCCCTGCTGCTCTGGGGCTGGATGTTCGTGATCCTCTTCGGCGCGAAGATCAAGCAGACCCCGCTCGTGGGCGTCGGGCCCAGCGAGCAGAGCATCTCGATCGAGCGCGGAGAGCTGCAACGACCGATGCCCTGAGCCGCGCGGCGGGGGCGTCGAACGCTCAGGGTGACGGGACCCGGGCCCGGTAGACTGCCCGCTGGCCGTCCGCGGCCGCGGCTCCTCGACCGAAAGATCTCTTCGTGACGTACACCCTGCAGAACGCCGTGCTGCCGCTCGACCGCGACCCCGACCTCCTCCCGTTGTACGTCGACCCCGAGACGTGGTCGACCATCGACGAAGAGCCGGTACGGGTCACCAACGTCGCCCAGCTCAGCAACATCCTCGACCGCCACCGCGCCCGCATCGTCGCGGGCCGTCGCGTCTCGTTCGGCACCTACTTCAACGCCTTCCCCGCCTCGTACTGGCAGCACTGGACGGGCGTCCGCCAGGTACGCCTGACGGTGCGCACCTCGGGGGATGCCACGGTGCTCGTGTACCGCTCGAACGGCGGCGGCACGAAGCAGCGCATCGAGACGCGCGAGGTGCGCGGCGACGCCGTCGCGACCTCGTTCGACCTCGTGCTCGATCAGTACAGCGACGGCGGCTGGATCTGGTTCGACGTCGCCGCCGACCGCGCGGACGCGATGTTCGAGGGCGCCGAGTGGACCACCGAGCAGGAGCCCGTCCGCGGCGGCAAGGCGAGCATCGGGGTCACGACCTACAACAAGCCCGACTACTGCGTCGAGACGCTCAACGCCCTCGCCGACTCCCCCGATGTCCTCGACGTCGTCGACCGGGTGTTCATCATCGACCAGGGCACCGACCTGGTCGAAGCGCAAGACGGCTACCCGGCGGTCGCCGAGCGCCTCGGCGACACCCTCCAGGTGCTGCGCCAGCCCAATCTCGGCGGCTCCGGCGGCTTCGCCCGCGCCATGGTCGAGACCCTCGCCCGAGAGGGCAGCGATTTCGTGCAGCTGCTCGACGACGACGTGCGCATCGAGCCGGAGTCGATCCGCCGCTCGGTGGTGTTCGGTCGGTACGCCTCGGTGCCGACGATCGTCGGTGCCCACATGTTCGACCTGCTCGACCGTCCCAAGCTCCACGCCTGGGCAGAGGTCGTCGACGACGCCCCCTTCATGTGGCGCGCCCTGTTCCAGGAGCGCCTCCCCCACGACTTCAGCGTCGCCAACCTGCGCCAGAGCCCCCTGCTGCACATGCGCCTCGACGCCGACTACAACGGCTGGTGGATGTGCCTCATCCCCACCAGCATCCTGCGCGAGATCGGCCTGTCGCTGCCCGCCTTCATCAAGTGGGACGACGCCGAGTTCTGCGTTCGGGCTCGGGATGCCGGCTACCCCACGGTCTCCATGCCCGGTGTCGCGCTCTGGCACGTCTCGTGGCTGGGCAAGGACGACTCGATCGACTGGCAGGCGTACTTCCACGCCCGCAACCGCATCGTCGCCGCGCTCCTGCACTCGCGCTCACCGCAGGGCGGGACCCTCATCCGGCACAGTCGACGCGTCGACCTCAAGCACCTCATGATGATGCAGTACTACCCGGTCGAGCTGCGTCACCGCGCCCTGCGCGACGTGCTCTCCGGCCCTGACCACATGCGTGCGAATCTCGCCACGGCCATGCCCGACGCCCGCACGGTGGCGAAGAAGCACCCCGAGACCGTCGTGCACAAGGATTCCGGCGTGCCCCTGCGCTCGCGCCGCGGACGCCAGGTGTTCAAGCGCCTGAAGAAGCACGAGTTCGACAGCCCGACGGGTCTGGACCTGCGCACCTTCACCGCGCGCACGCTCGTGTCGCACTGGTTCCACACCCCCAAGCCCGAGAACGTCAGCCAGCCCGAGGTGGAGTTCGGCAAGGGCGACGCGCACTGGTGGCGCGTCCCGCTCTACGACAGCGCCCTCGTGAGCGCCGCAGACGGCTCCGGCAAGAACATCTACACGCGCGATCGCGCCCTGTTCCGTCGGATGCTCGTCGACAGTTGGAAGCTGCACCGCCGCCTCCAGCGCGAGTGGCCCCGCCTGTCCCGTCAGTACCGCAGCGCCCTGCCCGACCTCGTCTCCGAGGCCAATTGGCGCGCGACCTTCGAGGAGCGTCCGTGACCACGGCCCCGTTCGACCCGAAGACCGCGACCATCGTCGTCGTCACCTACAACCGCACGCACCTGCTGACGCGGCTCCTCGAGAGCATCGAACGCATGGACCCGGCGCCCGGTCACCTCGTCGTGATCGACAACGCCTCGACGGACGACACCACCGCGGTGGTCGAGTCGTTCCGCGATCGCCTGCCCACCGAGCTGGTCTACCGGCGGCTCGAGACCAACACCGGCGGCTCGGGCGGGTTCAGCGAGGGGATGCGCACGGCCTACGAGCTCGGATCCGAATGGATCTGGCTCATGGACGACGACGTCGAGGTGGTCACCGACGGGCTCGCTCGCATGGGGCACTGGACGCCGCGCTTCCGCAGCATCCAGGGCCGTCGCTACGACTACGACGGCAGCGAGTTCTACTGGCAGTACCGCGTGGCCGAGTCGATGGCGATCCCGATCCCCTTCGCCCCCGCCGCCTTCGACGACTCCGGGTTCAAGCCGATGAACTCGGGCTGCTTCGAGGGCATGTTCATCCACCGCGACATCGTGGCGAAGATCGGCTTGCCCGATCCGCGCTTCTTCATCTACTGGGACGACCAGTTGTACGGCTGGCTGGCCTCGCGCCAGACGCCCTCGGTGATCGTCAACGAGTTCGTGCTGCGTCGCACCCGCGAGATCAAGCAGTGGGACATGGGTATCCGGCACATGAACGCGTCGAGCGACGCGTACCGGTACTACATCATGCGCAATCGCGCCTACCTGCAGAAGTACTACCGCGCGCTCGGCGTCTACCGCACCCTGCCCTTCACGCTCGGGACGACGCTCACCTTCGTGAAGGAACTCATCCGCCTCGTCGTGGTCGAACGCAAGATCACCGGCACGAGCCACCTGTTCCGTGGGCTCCGCGACGGCCGACGCATCCTGCGTGACTCTTCGTGGAAGCCGATGCCGCCGCTGGAGCCCGCTCTCACGAACTGAGGCGCCACGCTGCCGGGCGCGGGGTATGCCCCGCGCCCGCGGCGTACGCCGGGAAGATGGCGGCGGCCTCGCTCGTTCCCGCTATGGAGCGGGGTTTAGGCGGCGAGTTCGTCTTCGAGGGGTTCGACGATGCGGGCGATCTTGGCGGCGCGGCTCTTCTTGGGGGCGTAGACCACGAGGGCGTGGAATACGAAGCGCACGATGAACGCGGCGATCAGGGTGAGCGCGGCGGCGAGGACGCTCTGGATGTGCGCTTGGCTGACGAGTACCCAGATGACGGGGATGCGCACGATGGCTTCGATGCCGTTGAACGTGAACGACTTGATGAAGCGGTGGCGCATGAGACCGGACTCGGCGCGCATGTCGGCGAACACGAGGTATTCCAGTGCGAGGAAGTTCGCCACGATCGTCACGAGGCTCGCGATGACGGCGGCGACGAGGTACTGCACGCCGACCATCTGCAGTGCCCACATGATGGCGAGGTTCGCGAGCGCGCCGATACCGCCGACCACCGCGAACGCGGACATGCGTCCGAAGCGGAGCATGGTGAGCTGGGTGAGGAACCGCATGCCCTGGCTGAAAGAGGCCTTCGACTCGCCCGCGAAGCGGGCAGCGAACGAGAACGGCACCTCGGCGACACGCATCTGTTTGCGGGCGAGGATCTCGAGCAGGATCTTGAACCCGCGCGGGTGCAGCGTCTCGATATCGAGCGATCGGCGATCGACGAGGAAGAACCCGGTCATCGGGTCGGAGCAGTTACTCAGCTTGCGGGGGAACATCGCCTTGGTCAACAGCGTCGACGCGCGCGACACGGTCGTGCGGACCGCGTTAGCGAGACCGTCGGAGGTGCCACCGGCGATGTAGCGGGAGGCGACCACGACATCGACGTCGCCGACCTCGGCGCGGGCGAGGAGTTCGGCGACGACCTCCGGCGGGTGCTGCAAGTCACCGTCCATCACGACGCAGCGATCGGATGCCGCCGCGCGAATGCCTTCGACCACGGCACCACCCAGACCGCCCTTCGGGTCGTCACGGTGGATGAGCCGCACCGGGATCTCGGATGCCGCAGCGACCGCGCGGATGATGTCAGGGGTGTCGTCGGTGGAGTCGTCGACGAAGATGACCTCCACGGCGCGATCCTGCAGCGCGTGCGTCGTTCGTCAGACGAGCTCTGCGACGTTCGGACCCTCGTTGAAGGTCGGAACAATGACGGAAAGGTCCATTGAGTACTCGCGATCTGGAGGCGTTTTCCGTTTCATCGTAGGGGACGGCAGCTGAGAGAACCGTGCCCGCTCAGCACGCGCCGCGGAAAGCAGTCTCAACCGCTCGTTCGACGGGGCACGCGACGGAACCTCGAAACACGCTCACCCCAGGGCTGGTTCGAGCTGCTCCGCAAGGGACGGCCCGAGCGTTCGCGCGTACAGACCCGTGAGGTGGTTGTCGTCGCGGAACACCGCGACGTTGCCGATCACTCCGACGCACAGGTCGTCGGGGCAGATCCATGGCGTCAGATCCACCAGATGCATACCCGGCGCGTCGAGCTCGACCGCGGGGTTGCTGTCCGCGAGGGAGTCAGAGCGCGGCACCGCGCAGGTGACCGGGTCCTCGGACTCGATGACACAGCTGTACATGTCGAAGGCGAACCGCGGGTTATCGCGCACCCCGACGACGGGGATGCCGGCTTCGCCCATGCGATCGAGGAATCGCTCGATGCCTGGACGCAGTCTCTCGTCATCCTCCCCTGCCTCGGAGCGGGTGATCACGGTCAGGACCGTGTCGGGGGCGACGCGTTCGACCAGGCCGATGGCCGCCTCACGCCAGTCGTCGCACTGGTCATCCATGCCGGGCTCGTCCAATCCCATCGAGCAGCCGCCCTTGATGAGCGCCACGACGCCCCAGCCGTTCTCCTCCGCGACCGGAAGCAGGGCACCGGTGATCTGCTGAGCGTGCGAATCGCCGATCACCGCGATCGTTCGCTCCGCCCGCGCCACGCGGGGCGTCTCGAAGCACGTGCCGACGAGGATGTCCGCATCCGGCGTCCACTCCCGCTCGCACGCCGCGTCGAGGTGGACCCATTCGTCTTCGATCATGGTCGGCAGCGGCAAGAGCTGTGCGTCCGGGTGCGGCACGGCGAGAGCCGGGTCGCGCAGCACCGCGGCTCCGGGATTGAGCAGGGCCGCTCGAGCATCGCTAGCCCGCTGCTCGGCCCAGGTCGACACCTGCCACGCCCCCAACGGCATCGTCACGAGTGTGGCAGAGCCCGCGAGCACCGCGACGGGGATGAGGTGCGACGCCTCGCCGCGCCGCCAGGCGCGGACGGGACGGTCGACGGCCCAGGTCAGCCCGCGCGCGAGAACGAGGGACACCGCGATGACCCCGGCCCCGCCCACCGCACCCGCGTCGGTCCGGCCGCTCACGACGAGGAACGTGACGAGGACAGGCCAGTGCACGAGGTAGAGCGCATAAGCATCCCTGCCGATGGCCCGGAGCGGGCGGGATGCGAGCAGACGCGCGGGTCCGGCGCCGGCGACGTCGCCCGATCCCGACACGATGATCGCCGCCGCGCACAGAACGGGCCACAGGGCGAGGAAGCCCGGGAATCCCCCCTGCACATCGAGCACGGCGCCGAGCACGAGCAAACCCACGAGCCCAGCCCAGCCCGCGACCGCACGCGCGACCACACCGAGCCGGACGTACGGGAGCCCGACGACCAGCAGGGAACCGGCGGCGAACTCCCACAGCCGCGCGCCGGTGTCGAAGTATGCCAGCTGCTGCTCGGTGGCGGTGCGCACGACGGAGTACGCCAGCGAGGCCGCGAAGACCGCGCCGAAGAGCACCGCGACGACCCGATCGGGCGAGAACCCGCACCGCCGCACGATGACCTGACACAGCGCCAGCAGCGCGATCCACAGGACGAACGCCTGCCCCTGGACCGACATCGACCAGAAGTGCTGCAAGGGGCTGGGAACACCGGTGCGGGCGTAATAGTCGACGGCATCCCTCGCCAGGACCACGTTCTGCACGTAAGCCAACGATGCCCACGTCTGCTCCCACACCGATCGCCACGCCGTCGACGGATACAACATCCGCACCAGGATCAGGATGCCGACCAGGGTCACGGCCGCGGCCGGCAACAGTCGACGGAACATCCCCAGCAGGTGCGCGACGGGTCGTACGGGGGTGGGCCCCGTCATCCGTCGGACGAAAACGCGCGTGAGAAAGAACGCGGACAGCATCAGGAAGACATCGACGCCACCGGAGACCCGGCCGAACCACACGTGGTATGTCACGACCAGCAGGATGGCGATCGCGCGCAGCCCGTCGATGTCCGGCCGGTACGCCCATCGCGCGCGCTCGCTCCCGTCCGGGCGCGCCGAGAGCGAGGGCGACCCGAGGGTCAGAGTCACAGCGGGGTCACGCGAGCTGGTTGTTCCACATCGACAGTGCGGAGCCGATGGCCATGTGCATGTCGAGGTACTGGTACGTGCCGAGACGACCGCCGAAGTACACGTCGGCTTCGCCCTTAGCGAGCTCACGGTACGCGAGGAGACCCGAGCGGTCGTCGGCGGTGTTGACCGGGTAGTACGGCTCGTCGGCGCGCGTGGCGAAACGCGAGTACTCCCGCACCACGACCGTCTTGTCGGTCGGGTAGCGGTCGGCGCGCTCGGGGTGGAAGTGCTTGAACTCGTGGATGCGCGTGTACGGCACGTCCGCATCGGCGTAGTTCATCACGCTGGTGCCCTGGAAGTCGCCGATCGGCAGCACCTCCTGCTCGAAGTCGAGCGTGCGCCACGACAGCTCGCCCTCGGCGTAGTCGAAGTAGCGGTC